>DAHZZC010000980.1 GCA_027435495.1 Planctomycetales bacterium | reverse complement strand
ATAGGCGGGAAGCCGCGGCGTAAGGATATGATCGGCGGATTCTTCATCGATTCAGCAGAGCGTGGGGATGGGGTTCGGGGCCGAAGGAGGCGGCGAGAGGATCAGCGGATAGCTGTCGTCACCCGAGGGCGCATCGCTCGGACTGCCGGTCTCATCGGCAACGATCGCAACGGGAGTCGCCGTGGTGGTGGGCGCCACGACGACCGAGGAGGGGACGATCCGGTCCTGAAGCGAGTCGAACGCGGGGCTGAAGCGGCGAGGATGACGCACGGAGACCTCCAGTGAAAACATGAAGAACCGATTAACAATCAATCAGACGAGTGCCGGTATCGTCCTGCCGATTGGCAGGCGATGGCCAGGAAAGGGCGCGGAGCATCACCGTGGGCCTGGGGGACGCCGAGGTGAAGGGACGTCCCGGCCAGAGTGATCATCGGGCTGTGAGGATTTCGACCGATCCCGAACCGAAAGATCAAGCGTCGGTGCTTTTTTTCAGTCGGCCACGCAAGCGGTCAACTTCAATCGCCGGTGTGAGAAAACCGGCTTTTTCCAGGCGAGGGGGAAGGACCACGTCGCTGGGATTGACTTAGTTCATCACGATGGATTTCTTGAAGTCGCGAGTGGCGGCAGCCGGCATGACCGGTCCCGAGGCCCCGAGCGGATAGCAATCGGGGGGCAAAAGCCCAAGGCTGGCCGACTGATAAAGGGGGCAAGCCCGGTGTTGTTCCATGGCGGCCGAGGCGAACGGGTCGGCAAGGTCGGGCCGGCCCTTGCGGTGGGCGGCGATGAAGCAGCCCAGGGGCGAGAGTCGTCCGTCCTGTGCCAGCGAGGAGACGACCAACCGTCCTCCCTCCTCAATCCGCTTCTCGGCCCGCGTGATCTCGCGACGAAGTTCCCTGCGGAGACCTCGAATGATCCGACGGACTTCAGACCTGTACCGGCGGGCGGCCTCGACCTCGGCCAGGTCGGCCCAGGGATCTCTCAACTGGCCCGCCCTGGCCTGTGAGGCGACAAACAGTTCACTATCCAGCGGTAGTGTTGGATCCTCCACATGAGCCTGCCAGAGACACATTGCCGCAGCCGCCCAGACGCGGCGGGTCGAGCACCCTCGATACCAACCGAAGCGCCTCAAGGCGTAGGCCTGTTCGATCCGGTGGGCCAGGTGATCGATCATTTCTTGTGTGGGCAACACGTCTCTTCACCCCGATGTCTGGCTGTCAGTTGAGCATCTTCTCCTCCGGCTCCGACTCTTGGAACCGGATTCCTGACGCGACGGCGACATCGCGACTCACATTTTTTCGATTTTCTCCTCCAGACCAGGGAAAATTTAACCTAAACATCTACACGAAAACCATTTGCGGCGGAGAATCTTCTTGTTGCCCGGCCAATCCGAGAAGGGGAGGGGCCTCCTAATCTGGTAGAGAGACCTCCGAGTTTGGGGGAACAGGGAGAGTGGCCGTCTTGTCCTGTTGCGGGGGAAAGATTAATGTACTCGTTATTGAAGGCCCTTTCGCGAAGTTGATTCCTCGATCTCCTCCGATGGGAGGGAGGGCGACCATCCTCATGGAAAAGCCTCTCCGAGAGCCGGAATGGCACGTTCTCAAGATGGGTCTGGCCGAGAGGGTCCGGGAGATCCGGTTGGCCCTTTATGGCGTTAACGGTGGTCCGATGCTTGCCGAGGCGTTGAAGATCCCGTTTCGGACTCTTCATAACTACGAGAGCGGCTGTACGATCCCAGCGCACACGATTCTGCGCCTGATCGAGGTCACAGGTGCCCATCCCCATTGGCTTCTCACCGGGATGGGAGAGCGGTTCCTGGATCGTCGCGAATCGATTACGGGATGAAACAATTCCGAGACGCCCGAGGGATTGGGGCGCCCCGGAATCGGTCTCTGCCTCGACGTTGAGGTCAGGGTCCTGCTGGCCGGGCGGCCGGTGCATCGGCCGCGACCCCGAGGTTTTCTGGTAGTGGGTCGCGGGTATGGATATGGATTGTCGGGTCAAGCGGCAGCTCGCCGGTCGTCGCGCCGTAGATGCAGAGTCCGCCGGGATGTCGGGCATCGGCCGGGACCGCCAGCCGGAGAATCATCGGCTCGCCGGCTTCCATTCGGGCTCGATCTGCGTCGTCGAGAAGGATCTGCCCGTCGACCAGTTCGCCGTGGCTTCCGTGCTCGACTCTTGCGAGGTGCGAGAGAACGCCCCGTCCGTCGGCCGCGTCATCGGGGAGGGCGACCGTTTCGATCGGGCGCTCGTTGAACGAAATGGTGAGAGTCGACTCCCAGGGGCGGGCGGCGTCGGTCTGGGGGTAGTCCCGGCGATTGACCTTCTCGGGCCAGTCCACGCGCTCCCGGTGTGCCTTCGATGAGGCCTCGAACAGGTAGTAGATCGTCTCGGGATGTGCTCGGGCGACGGCGACCGGAATGTGGAGCCGGTACTCGAAGTAGCCCTTGCCGTGGCCGTACGCCTTGCCGGCGGGCGGTTTGGCTGTTTCTTCCGACCATTTTTGCCTGGAGAAATCGCCCGGGGCGAATCGGATCAGGGCGTCTCGAAGTCCCCGGCGCTCGACTCTTGCGAGCGGCCGGTCGGGCTGGACCACCAGGTTCACAAAATTGGCGGCGAAGCGGTGGTTCTCGGGGTCCTGGAGTGTCAGGATCAGTGCGCCGACGAACGGACGAGCGGGGAGCTTGATCTGGATGGGTTCGAGTGTCGACACGTCGTACGGTTTCCAGGCGACCGGGACGCTCCGCGGCAGGACGGGTGTGAGGAGGTCGGCGTTGTCGTCGTAGCCGGAGACCCACCATCGGAGAGTTGGCCGGAAGTCGCGATCCGAATAGTGGCTGACGAAGATGGGGACGGAGACCGTCTCGCCCGGATGGCCAACGATCGCGGGGGGGGCATCGTAGCCGACGAAGTCCGGGCCGAGCAGGTCGGCTGGCTTCATGTCGGGGACCCAGGTCTCGTAGCCGAAGACCTTGGGCGTTCGGTCGTAATTGACCAGGCCGTTGTGTTCCCACTCGATGTCGGAGAGCTCGGTGTAGACGAATCCCTGGATCTTCGGATGCCGGCGGAGCTGGGTGGTCAGGTCGCGGAGTCCCCACGAGATGTCTCGGTCGCCGCCGCCGGCGGAAACGGCCCCGTATTCCGAGTTGATCAGGGGGGCTGTCGACTGCTTCAGGCCGGGGCAATAGTTGAATTCGCTGCCGGGGCTGGTCCGGTCGACGACATCCTGAATGTGTTCGCGGGCCTTCGCGTGGTCGTCGATGTAAAAGTGCCAGCTATTCAGGTCGGTGTCGGAAATATGATCGTAGTTGCAGGGGGAGTTGTCCTCGACGAGACGGGTTGGATCCAGGTTGCGAATGACCTGGACCATGGATCCGACCCATTTCTGGGTATCGACGTCCTTCTTGTAAGCGGGGGGACGACCGAGGCCCCAGGTCTCATTGAAGGCGACCCAGGTGATGATGGCGGGGTGGTTGGCGTCGCGGGCGAGGGTCTCGCGCATCGTCGTCTCCCAGGCCCTCCGGGCGCGGGGGTTCTGCTCCCAGGTATTGGGCATATCTTCGAGTATCAGGACGCCCATCCGATCGGCCCAGTAGAGCCGTCTGGGCTCGTCGGGCTTGATGTGGATGCGAAGGCCGTTGAGGCCCATCGACCGGGCGATCTCCATGTCGCGGCGGAGGAACGCGTCGTCGGGAGCGGTGTAGATTCCCTTTGGATTGAACGACTGGTCGAGGGCGGTCCGCAGGTAAATCGGCTTGCCGTTGAGCAGAATCCGCTCGAACGGCTCGTCGCCGTAGCGTCCTCGGGCGATTGTCCGCAGACCGAAATAGGTGTCGACCCGATCGGATGGCCCGTCGCCGCTGAGTTCGAGCCTTGCCTCGTAGAGGTTCGGCGACTCGGGCGACCAGAGCTTCGGGTCGGGGATTTCCAGTGAGAGCTCGAAGTGATCGTTGGGCTTCTCGGGATGGATCTCCTTCTTGCCGGCGATCGGCTGACCCTGCATGCCGTGCCCGGCTTCGAATCGGAGAGTGACGGGCTTGCCGGGGGTCAGACCCTCGGCGTCGACGGCGATCGTGACCCGGGCGGGAGCGATCGCGGGGATGATCCGAAAGCCGGCGATGTGCGCCTTCGGCCTCGCCTCGATCCAGACGGTCTGCCAGATTCCCGAGGTGGGGGTGTACCAGTGGACCTGCTTGCCGGTCGGGAGCGAGGGGTCCGTCGGGTCGAAGGCCCGGACGACGAGTGTGTTCTCGGCGTTGCGGTGGACGGCCTCGGTGACGTCGATCTCGAAGGGAGTATAGCCGCCCTCATGATCGCCGACCTTCTGGCCGTTGACCCAGATGTCGGCGTGCCAGTCGACGGCCCCGAAGCGAAGCCAGACGCGATGGTCGGCCGGGAATGAGGCGGGAACGCGGAAGGTTCGTCGATACCAGCCGACCTTTGGCGCCCCCCTGGGCTGGTGGATGCCGGAGAGTTCGCTCTCCCAGGGGAACGGAACGACGATGGATCGGTCGAACCCGAGGGCTCCGGGCTTTTCCCAGCCGGCCTGCTGGCCCTCGTCGTTTGGGTCGAAACGGAACTGCCAGGTCCCGTTGAGATTCTCCCAGCGAGGGCGTGCGGCATCGGGCCGGGGATGCTCGGGACGGGGAATCTCCAGTGTGGCGGACGTTCCCGGCGGAACCGCTCCGAGGAGGAGGAACCCAAGACAGACGATCGGCGAACGGATCATGGGGCACGACTCCTGGCTGGGCGCCGGGCGGACCGCCGGCGCCGGTCTCTGAGGCCGCTGAAAAGTTGGCCCGCGAGGGTTCGAACGTAATCGATCGTACCCGGCGCGGGGAGGGCCTAAGGTCTCAGACTGGCTTGAGCCCAAAGAATCGCGCGTAGACGTCCAACTTCTGGCCGATGGAGAGCCGGGGCGATGGCGCGGCGTTGTGGTGGAGGACGACCAGTGTGATGTCGTCGTCGGGCGGGGTGCCACCCCGGTAGGCGGCAACGGCGTCGATTAGGGCTCGTCCGGCGCCGGCCGGTGATTGAGCCGAGGGGTCGGTCCCACGTGCCAGGTGGAGGAGGCCGGACTCACCCAGCAACTGCCCCGCGGAGTCCGCGGCCTCGATGAGAGCATCCGTGTAGAAGAGGACGACATCGCCCTTTTCGAGTTTCACGACGAGGGATCCGTACTGGGTTTCATCGTCGAGGCCAAGCGGGAGGTTCTGAAACCCGTCCTGGTCGCCGAGGGTTGGAGACAGGACGGTCCAGGTGCCGGATTTGGCCGAGAAATGCAGTGGTCGCGGATGGCCTGCGTTGGAGAGGTTCAGTTCGTCGGTCGAGGTCAGATAGGTGGCGACGACCGCCGTGGCGAACCGTCGGAGCTGGGCCAGTTCGGAGAACTCACGGTTCAACTGGCCGACCAGATGGGTCTGGCTTTTTTGGTTGATATGTTTGCGCAAGAGGCCTCGTAGCATGGCCGAGAAATCGGCGACCGACGAACCGTGCCCCGAGACATCCGCAACGACAACCCGGGTAATCAGGCCGCCACCGCAGAGCGTGACGAAATGGACGTCGCCTCCCTGATCGTCCCCCTCGAATGGACGGCTGTAGACCCAGAGGTCGAGCCCTGGCGTTGCGACCGACGATTCGGCCGGCTCGATCCCGCCCCAGATTTCCATGCAGTGCAGGGGGTATGTCTCGCTGTCCGTGTTGATCGACATAAGAGAATCCCTTGCGAACCTGAGACGAGAGACCTTAGAGGATCGGTCGCCCGGATCCCTCTCGGAGACGGAGCAGACCGACTGGTCCAGGCTTCGGCTGGTCCCAGAATTCGGAGCGGCCCCAGGGCCAGTGGACCTCGATCCGACTCGGTCCAACCGTTGACTTACCGAGCCCGAGCCAGATCCGCGGCTGGCTCGTGGAAAGGTAGCTGCCTCCGGCGTCGAGTGAGGCAACCACGATGCGCCCGCCGACGATCCCCCGGACCCAGGCACCGAGTGCTGGGCGTCCGTGTCGATCGAGGAGTTCGACGGCCAGGTGATGGTTGCCGGTCGAGGTATTCCGGAGGATCGCCGCTGGGTCGTCGATGGCGGCGGCGGCAAAATCGGGACGGCCGTCGCCGTCGAGGTCACCGATCGCGAGGCCGCGGCCGAGCGCCGGCCGATCGAACCAGGGCCCGGCCGATTCCCCGAGGTCTTTCATCGGGAGGGCGTCACCGCGGATCAGAGTCGGCCGCATGGCGAATGGAGTTCCGAGCCGCTCCCGATCGAGGACATGCCCGTTCGCCTGGAGGAGATCGATCCGACCGTCGCCGTCGAGGTCGGCCATCAGGAGCCCGAAGCCGTTAACCTTGCTGGTCGCGGCTTTCAGCCCGAGCCAACCCGAGGCGTCGAGGAAGACACCTGGCGGGCGGCTCTGGGCCCGGAAGGCGATCGTCGATCGTTCAAAGAAGTTCGAAACGACCAGGTCGAGGAGTCCGTCGGCGTCGAGGTCGGCGTGAGCGACTCCCATCGCGGAGAGGACGTTCCCCTCGCCGTCCCTGGCGACGCCCGATTCCTCGCCGATCTCGTCGAAGGTCAGGCCGCCCCGGTTGGCGAACAGCCAGCAGGGGGAGGAATCGTTGGCGACATAAATGTCGGGGCGGTTGTCGCCGGTTAACTCGGCGACCAGGACGCCCAGGCCCCGGCCGCCTGGGAGCCGGATCCCTGCCGATTCGCCGACGTCCGTGAACGTTCCATCTCCGTTGTTCCGGTAGAGATGGTCGTCCTCGGCGGCGAAGTCCTCGGGTCCGCAGAAATCGCGGCGGCCGTCGGGGGCCGCACAGAAGGGGGCCGTGGCCGGGTCGTAGACGAGATAGGTTGCGACATAGAGGTCGAGGTCGCCGTCGCCGTCGAGGTCGGCAAACGCGGCCGATGTGGACCAGTCATGCGAGATCAGTCCCGCGCGGGCCGTGACGTCCTCGAACCGTCCGCCGCCGAGATTCCGGTAGAGCCGCTGATCGCGCCATCCGGAGACGAAGAGATCGTCGCGGCCGTCGCCGTCGTAGTCGCCAACGGCGGTCCCCATGGCGTAGCTCGGCCCCGGGCAGGTCGAGCGGGCGGTGATTTACTCGAACCGACCGCTGCCGAGATTCCGGAAGAGCCGGCAGGGGGGATCGGTGCGACCAGGCTCCTCGACGATCGGGCCGCCGTTACAGAGAAAGAGATCGAGCCGACCATCACCGTCCGCGTCGAGCAGGGCGAGGCCGCCGCCCATGATCTCGGGAAGGTCGTGACGGCCCCGACCGCCGGACTCGAACCGAAAAGCGACTCCCGCCTTCGCCGCGATCTCCTCGAATCGGATCGTTTCACCCGGCTCGGCCGCTGGCGCCGATCTTCCGAGCCCTGACGTGATCGCCAGTAGGAGGCCCACCATCCACTGGCCCCATCCTGCCGGATCTCGCATCCTTATCCCTCGGGGGGTTCGCTGGCGATTCGAGAGAAGTGGGGCGTGTCGAACATCGAGCGCAAAGCTCCGCCCGGTGGGCGGTTCTCGACCCAGTGAACTGGCGTCGGCTCCGGCGGTTTTCCCCCCGTCGAAATGGGGCCATCGCGAGTCCCAATTAGAAGCATTTTTCACGGCGACAAGTCAAGGTCCTGCCGCCGCGAAAAAACGATCGACCTTCACGTTGAACTAAACCGCTTCGCGGTGGGCAAGAACGAGTTGCCGCTCGATCGCTAACGTCGCCAGCACTTCCCGCTGCCCCTTCCTCATCACCTCGGCTCCCTTGTCGACCGGGCGGTGTTCCGCCGCCTCGGCCGGCGGAC
>DAHZZC010000979.1 GCA_027435495.1 Planctomycetales bacterium | reverse complement strand
GTCGACCAAGTTCTGCGCACCGTCGAGCGCAACCTCTTCGAGGGGGCGCTGCTGGTGATCGCGGTGCTCTTCGCGTTCCTGGGCAACCTGCGGGCAGGGCTGATCGTTGCCTCGGCGATCCCCCTCTCGCTGCTCTTCGCTGTGACGATGATGCAGAAGATCGGGATCGCCGGGAGCTTGATGAGCCTCGGTGCGATCGACTTCGGGCTCATCGTGGATAGCTCGGTCGTGATGGTCGAGAACTGCGTCCGGCACCTGGCGCACGACCGATCGGGCCGGACTCGTCTGGCGATCCTACGCGAGGCGGCCACCGAGGTCCGCAAGCCGACCCTCTTCGGCGAGCTGATCATCATGATCGTGTATCTGCCGATCCTCACTCTGGAGGGGGTCGAGGGGAAGCTATTCCGGCCGATGGCCTTGACGGTCGTCTTCGCGCTGGCGGCGTCGCTGGTCCTCTCACTGACCCTGATGCCGGTGCTGGCCTCGATCGGCCTGCCGAGGCGCGTGGCGGACCGACCGACAATCGTCGACCGCGTTGCGCACGCCTTCTTCCAGCCCCTGCTCGGGCTCGGGCTGCGATTCCCGCGGACGACACTCGTCGTGATCGGCGCGATCACGATTGCCACGACGATCCTCGGACTGGGCCTCGGCTCGGAGTTCGTCCCCCGGCTCGGCGAGGGGGCGATCGTGATCACCAATGTCCGGCCAGCGAGCGTCAGCCCGGCCGAAGCGGTCGATTACACCACCCGGTTCGAACGAATGCTGAAGGAGAAATTTCCCGACGAAGTGAACCGGATCTGGAGTCCGGTCGGCGCCCCCGAGATCGCGATAGATCAGATGGGATTCCAGGTCACCGACGTCTACGTCTCGCTGAAGCCGCGCGAGGGCTGGACCCGCGCGGCAACGCAGGCCGAGTTGGTCGAGGCGATGTCGCGCGAGACCGACCGATGGCCGGGGCTGGTGACGATCTACAGTCAGCCGATCGAGTTCCGGGCCAACGAGATGATCGCCGGCATTCACACCGACCTCGGCATCAAGCTCTTCGGTGATGACCTGGATGTCCTGCAATCGAAGGCGGCCGAGATCGAGCGGGTGGTGAAGCGAATCCCCGGCGCCGCCGACGTCAGCACCGAGCCGGTTACGGGCCTGCCGGTAATGAAAATCGAGGTCGATCGCGACGCGGTCTCGCGTCACGGGGTCTCGGTTCGGCAGGTGCTCGACGCCGTCCGGGCCGTCGGCGGAATCCCGGTCGGCGAGATCATCGAGGCCGACCACCGGTTCCCGCTCGTAATCCGGCTCGCCGAGTCGTACCGCGACGATCCCGAGTCGCTCCGGAAGATTCTGATCCCGACTGCGGCGGGCGGGCGGCTCCCGCTGACCGAACTGGCCCACATCCGTCGGTCCACCGGGCCGGCGACGGTCCACCGCGAATGGGGCCTGCGCCGGACCATCATCGAGGCGAATGTTCGCGGGCGGGACCTCGGCTCGTTCGTCGAGGAGGCGCAGCGTCGGGTCTCATGTGAGGTCAAGCTGCCAGTCGGATATCACGTCGAGTGGGGCGGGCAGTACGAGAACATGGTCCGCGCCGAGACCCGGCTGCTGCTGGTCGTCCCGATGGCGCTGGCTCTGGTTTTGAGCCTGCTCTACCTGACGTTCCACTCGCTGCGCGACGCTCTGATGATCTTCAGCGGCGTGCTATTCGCGAGGATCGGCGGCGTGCTCGGGCTCTGGTACATGGGCTTGCCATTCACGATCTCGGCGGGCGTCGGCTTCATCGCGCTGGCGGGCGCCTCGATGCTGGAGGGGCTGGTGCTGGTCAGCGGGATCCGCGACCGGATAGCCCGGGGCGTACCGAGGCGTGAGGCGATCGAGCAGGCGCGCCTCTCACGCCTGCGGCCGGTGCTGATGACCGGAACTGTAGCGGCGCTGGGGTTCGTGCCGATGATGCTGTCGACGGGCATCGGCTCCGAGGTCCAGCGCCCGCTGGCCACCGTCGTCGTCTTCGGCATGGCCTGCGACACCTTCCTCACCATGCTGGCCCTTCCGGTCCTCTACCTCCTCTTCGGGCAGGGACCAGGGACGGAGGACAACGATCGAAAGGAGTCGATGCCATGATTCGAGGGGTTCTCCTGGTGATCCTGCTCGCCGTGCCGATCAATCCGGCGCCGGCTCTCGCGCAGGCGTTTCTCGCCGACGACATCGTCGTGATCGCGAAGGGGCAGCGAGCTAAGGAACAGGCGAGGACCGAGACGCAGCTCGGTCTGATTCCCGGTGGTCCGGGCTCGGGGCTCGGGGTGAGGCCCGGCGCTTTGGGTGCCTCGCATCCTCCGACGCAGCTGGCGCCGACCGGCGTCCTCTCAGCGGCAGCGGTCGGGGCGCAAGGGATTGCGGGAAGCGAACATCCCGCCGGGATCTCGCCGCCCGTGGCGATCTCGATTCAGAATGCCCCACGATACGGCCCGATGGAGGTTCCCGGCCAGGACGACGAGGGCCCCGCCGATGGGATGACTTTGGACCAGGCCATCGACCGCCTCGTCCACTTCAGCTATAGCCTGCGTACCAAGTTCCAGGAGATCCCGCAGGCCGAGGCCGACATCCTCTCCGCTGGGCTCCGGGCTAACCCGTTGATCTTCTTCAGCGCCAATAACGTCCCCTATGGCCAGTACACGCCGCAGAGCCAGGGGAGCACCACCTATGGGATCACCTGGGTCCAGCCGCTCGACCTCAACAACAAGCGAAGGGCCCGCCTCGACGTCGCGGGGCGGGCGAAGCTGGTGCTCCAGGCCCAGTATCAGGACGCCGTCCGGCTGGAGATCGATAACCTGTACACGGCCTTCGTGGACGTCCTCAACGCCCGTGAGACAGTCCGTTCGATCGAGGCGAGCCTGGCCGTCCTGGACCAGACCCTCCGCTCGATCGAGGAGCAGCAACGCAAGGGCGAGCTCCCGGAGACGGCGGTGGACGACGCCGCCGTCCAGCGCGACACCGCCGCGATGGCGCGCGATCGGGCCGTCGCGGTGCTGCGACAGACAAAGCGGGTCCTCGCGACGGTCCTGGCCATCCCGGCCGCCCAGGCCGATGAGATTGAGGTCCGCAGCTCGATCCGAGACGTGGCCCCGCCGCCGCCGCCGGTTGAGGAGTTGACCCGGGCGGCCCTCTGCATCCGCCCCGACCTGATCGCGTACCGGCTGGGCGTCGGCCGCGCTGAGGCCGATGTCCGGCTGGCGAAGGCCAATCGATTCGAGGATGTCTTCGTGCTCTACACGCCCTACGGCTACCAGGCGAACAACGACAATCCGAGGCTCACGGCCTCGACCTCGTGGAGCCTGGGCGTGCTGGCCTCGCTGCCGATCGTGAATCGCAACCAGGGGAACATCGCCCGGGCGCGGGGCAACGTCGTTCAGACGAGGATCCAGCTCACCGGCCTGGAGCAGCAGGCGATCGCCGAGGTCGAGCGAGCGGCGCTGGAGTACGAGTCGACGCTCGGGGCCGTCCGGCAGATCGAGCGGACGATCTTGCCTCGCGCCCGGCGCTCGCGTGACTCCCGCCATCGCCTCTTCCTTGAAGGGCAAGAGAGTATAATCACATATTTGAACGCTCAGCGCAACTATCAGGACGTCGTCCGCCAGTACCTCGACGCGCTGATCCTCCACCGACGGAGCATGCTCCGGCTCAACACGGCGGTCGGGCAGAGGATCTTCCCGTGATCGGATGGCCGCTCACACCGGGCTTTTCACAGTTGGGGGCGGGGAGAGGTCTGGGTAGGTCGGTGATCGTGTGGTCCCGGTAGTCCGTGGCTCGCCTGGAACGGGGACGCCGGGGCGGGGGCGAGTGAGTCGGCGGGCTCGTCGATGGTTGGGAGGCGAACGACGAACTCGCTTCCACAATTCGGCCCCTCGCTTCGGACGGCGACGGTCCCGCCGTGCATCTGGACGAGATGTCGTACGAGGTTGAGCCCGATCCCGAGCCCCCCCTGAGAACGCTCGATGGAGCGATCGACCTGGGTGAAAATCTCGAAGATGTGAGGAATCATTTCCGGTGCGAGGCCGATTCCGTTGTCGACGACCTGGAAGACAGCATTGTCGCCCTCCTGGGCCACGGCGAGCGAGATTCGGCCGCCCGGTTCGGTGTACTTCGCGGCGTTGTTGAGTAGGTTCGAAAGGACTTGCGAGAGCCGGACGAGGTCGGCCCTCACCAGAATCGGATGTGCTGGTAGGGTGACCGTAAGCTGGTGTCCCTGGGTATCGATCAGGGGCCGACTGGTCTCGACGGCACGCTCCACCGCGACGGCGACATCGACGGTCTCAAATCGGAGCTGGATTCGTCCGCCCGCGATCCTTGAGATGTCGAGCAGGTCGTCGACCAGGCGGACCAGATGCTCGACCTGTCGGCCGATGACGTCGCTGGCCCAGAGGAGGCTCTGATCCGGGATCTCGAGCATTCGGAGGATCTGAGCGGCGTTACGGATCGGCGCCAGCGGGTTGCGGAGTTCGTGGGCGAGTATCGCCAGGAATTCATTCTTGCGTCGGTCGTTTTCCTGAACGTCTCGATAGAGTTGGGCATTGTCGATGGCCATTGCGGCTCGGTCGGCAAGGTCCAGAACCAGCCCGACCTGGTGCGGGTCGAAACCACAGCCGTTCCCGCCAAGAACCGCAACGATCGCGCCTAGGCAAGTACCCCGCGCGCAGAGCGGCGCAGCCACGGCCGCGTGTGGCACGACTCTCGTGCCAGGGATTTCCCAGGTTGCTTTGTCACCCTCGTGCTCTGCGGGTAGTCGATGCCATCCGGGTGGGCACTCGCCACCCATGGTCACAGGAAACGACTGCCACTCGCCGGTCTCCAGAACCTGCTGGACCAGACCGGTGAGGGGACCGAGATCCAGCCCCGAAGTCGAGGCCGTGAAGGTCGACGCCTCGGCCGCCTGCTCGATCCAGGCCAGTTCGGTCCGCCAGGGGAACTCTGGTCCCTCGCCGACCAGGGCGACAGCGCAGAGATCCCCCAGAAACGGAACCGCGTGCCGGGCCAGGCTGCGGGCGATGGTCTCAGAGTCGAGCGACCGAACCAGAACGTTGCCTGCCTCAGCAAGAAACGCCGAGCGCCGGGTTGCCTCCTCAGCCGCGGCTCGTGCCGCCTGGGCCCTCGCCAATGCCACACGCTCCTCAGCCTGCCGCCGAACCTGCTGCGTCTTCTTGAAAAGATCGACGAAGACCCCAACCTTGGTTCGGAGGATTTCCGGGATGATCGGCGTGAGGATGTAGTCGACAGCGCCCAGCGAATAGCCCTGGGCGGTGTGTATCTCGTCGCTGAAGGCTGTAACGAAGATGATCGGCGTGTGCGCCGTTTGGCGGCGGCTCCGGATCATGGCGGCCGTCTCCAGGCCATCCATGTCCGGCATGTGCACGTCGAGGAGAATCACCGCGAACTCCCGGTTCAGGAGATGGCGCAGCGCCTCGCGTCCCGAGCGAGCCTTGACAAGGTTCTGGTCGAGGGTGCCCAGGATCGTGTCGTAGACCAGGAGCTTTTCCTCCAGATCGTCGACCAGCAGGATATTGACCTTTTCGTCGTCCACTGGTCCTCCCTCCCTACTCACCGATGGAGCCAGACGCGGAGGACGGAAAGCAACTGTTCGGTGTCCACGGGCTTGGAGAGATAATCCCAGGCTCCGGCCTCGATGCATTTCTCGCGGTCTCCCTTCATCGCCTTCGCGGTCACGGCGATGATGGGGAGACTGTTAAACGGCGGCAGCTTTCGGATGACGCGCATGGTATCCAGTCCGTCCATCTCGGGCATCATGATATCCATGAGCACGATATCGATGTCGGGTTGCTCTTGGAGGATGCGGATCGCATCGCGTCCGGTTTCGGCGGAGACGATGATCATGTTACGCCATTCCAGGATGCTCGTTAGCGCGAAGATGTTGCGTATGTCATCGTCGACGATCAGGACCTTCTTGCCGGCGAGGATGTCGTCGTTCTGATAGAGCTGCTCGACGGCCTTACGCCTGGGCTCGGGAAGCCGGTCGATCGGCGAGTGGAGGAAAAAGGTGGTCTGGTCGAGCAGTCGTTCGGGAGAGCACGCCCGGCGGAAGGCGATTGAGGAGGCGAGGACATGCCCAGGATCCTCGCTATCGCGAGGCGATTGCTCAGAATAAAGGATCACCGGCAGGGGCGTGTTCCTCGTCTTGTCGCGGGCGAGGCGGATGAATTCGTCAGTGGACATGTCGGGGATCGAGGCGTCAAGGACCAGGCAGTCGACCCGTTCTGTGCCGAGAAGACGTAGGGCGTCACCGCCGGTGTCGACCGTCGTGACCGAGAGTCCGTCCCCGCTGATGGCGCCAAGGATCTCGTCGCGACGGCCGATGTCGGGCCCGACCACGACGAGCCCCTTGATGCTACGGCCGAGGTGGTCGCGAAGGTCGTCGAGCATCCCGTCGAGCGACTCGCGGCTCTGGAGCGGCTTGGTCAGGATCCGGAAGGCGCCGTAGCTGGCCGCCCGCCCGCAAGCCTCCTCGGTCGAGATGACGCAGACCGGAATGTGGCGAGTCGTCAGGTCGTTCTTGAGGCGATCCATTACCCGCCAGCCATCGATGTCGGGCAGGCAGATGTCGAGCGTGATGACGTCGGGCTTGAAGTCCCGCGTCATGGCGAGGGCTGCGGCCCCGAGCGAGGTAACCAGTCCCTTGAAGCCCTTCTCGCGGGCCAATTCCAGCAGAAGGCGGGCGAAGGTCAGGTCATTCTCGACGATCAGAAGCAGCGGGTCGCCGGGCTGAATCGAATCTCGGTCGTCGCCAATCTCGTTAATTAGCCGAGGCGGCGCGAGCGCCATCGATCCGCCATTGACCTCGCCCTCGGCTGGCTGGGGCGGTCTGGCCGGGATCGGGACCGCAGAGGAGGCGAGTTCTGCAACGGACAACGTCCACCCTGAGGCATTCTCGTGGCCCGGGGTCGGCGGTCGACGTGCC
>DAHZZC010000978.1 GCA_027435495.1 Planctomycetales bacterium | reverse complement strand
AGTGGCTGGCCGCCAGTTTCGCGATCGCCGCGTTATCGACGTGGACCAGCGGCAACTCCGGACGACGGACCACCCCCAGGACGTCCACCGCCGGGATACCCGAGGAGACGACCGCCTCGGCGATCTGAGCGTTCTGGACGCGGGCGATGATTCCGTCGCCGTCCCATTCGTTGAGCCACCGAGGAACCGACTCTTCGAGG
The DNA here is from genome assembly GCA_027435495.1 of Planctomycetales bacterium. GTDB lineage: Bacteria > Planctomycetota > Planctomycetia > Isosphaerales > Isosphaeraceae > JAKAUH01. Next base: position 2,451 of record DAHZZC010000978.1, on the reverse strand, counting down.
CTTCTGGGCTCGTGGTAGATCGACCAGGGACCGCACTCTCGGGTGAATCGCGCGATCCCGAGGAGGATGTCGCGGCCTGAGGCCAGCGAGGTCTCGATCACCAGTGCCACCCTTGGCGTGCCACGTTCGCGATGCCATCTCCGGCGAACCACTGGCCCTCCCGTTGTGACTTGACCGAAATCCGACAAAGTTTGACCGAGAATCGGCTACGTTGCGATTCTCTAGCATCCTAATATTAGTTATTGCGTCGGGGGGATTGAGAAGGCCCCTCGCTCTGAGAGAAGTTCTGGATTATGGGCAGGTCGCTCATCGGGCGGCTTCGCGGTCCTGGTGCGCGCCGGGGTTCTCGCGGGCTTTCGATGATGGTCCCGTATCCGGACGAGGTCAAGCCTGGCTCCGCGTGCGCCGGCAGGACCGGCCAGGGGTCTCCGGGCGAGTACGACAGCAATTCAGCGGTGGCGATCACGGGGCATTCTGACCACCGGCCCATGTCTGGCCCGGGCTGGTGGAGGCCACCTCACTCGGCGTTTTTCTCCGGTTTCCTTTTTCATTCCGTGCGGAAGGGTTGTGCCATGAGATCGAGGCTACGCAGCGGTTTCACGCTGATTGAGCTCCTGGTGGTGATCGCGATCATCGCCGTTTTGATCGCCCTGTTGCTTCCGGCGGTGCAGGCGGCGCGCGAGGCCGCCCGCCGCGCGCAGTGCACGAACAATCTGAAGCAGTTCGGCATTGCGATGCATAATTATCATACCTCGAACGATACGTTCCCGATGGGGGCGTCGCTTTGCTACTACAATTATGGCGGGGGCTATCCCTGCACGACCTGGAATAACTGGTCGGCGCACGCCATGATGCTGGGTTACCTGGAGCAGACCGCGCTTTACAACGCGATCAACTTCAACATGGAAGGTCGAGGGAGCGACTACGCGAGCGCCGCGAATTCGACGGCGTACAACGCCAAGATCAAGGTGTTCATCTGCCCCTCCGACCCGAACGGCGGGATTGTCAACGACAACTGCTATTATGGGAGCGTCGGGCCGACGACCAACGCGGGGAGCGATACGCCGCCCCGGCCGACGGCGCCGGCCTGCCCGGGCGGGTTCGCCGATCCGACCTCGGGCGTGTTCGCCTTCCGGATGTCGTACAGCATTGCGGCGATCACGGACGGCACCTCGAACACGGTTGCGTTCTCCGAGGGTCGGGCGGGTCCGACCGGCGCGGCCGCGGTTCCCGGGGCGATGATCATGGGTGCGGGGCTTTCGGGTCTGGCGTACTTTCTCAATGCCAACCAGAATGCTCAGCTCGTGCTGAACGACCTCCAGACCTGCACCACGAAGTTTCTCAACCCCTCGAATCTGGGGAACATCTCGGTTGGCCACGGCCACGACTGGGGAATCGGCGGGATGGGGGCCACTCTCTTCAATACGATCGCCCCGCCGAACAGCACGAACTATCCCTGGGCAGCCTGCCGGACCGATTGTGGGGGCGGCTGCGACGGGGCCAGCATGGACTATTCCAACGCCCAGAGCTATCACCCGGGCGGCGTGAATGCTCTCCTGGCCGACGGCAGCGTTCGCTTCATCAAGAGTTCGGTGAATATCTATACCTGGTGGTCGCTGGGGAGTCGTGCTGGCGGCGAGGTGATCGACGCCAACAGCTATTGATGAACGAGGGCGATCGGACGGTTCCACGGGGCGCCGTCCGATCGGGTCCTGAGGGCGAGATCGCCGGCTGCTAATCGGGTCGATCGGCGGTCTTGCTCCAGGCGCGGAGGACCTCGGCGACGCTCCATGCCTGTGCGACGCACCCCCTCGGCGTGAACGGCGGCTCGGCGTCGAAGATTTCGCTGATCGTTCCGAGGGCGCCCTCGTCGAGGTGAGGGCGGAATCCTTCCAGGAAGGCGCGGGCGCCGATGCGGTCGCCCGGATGGACCTTCAGCCAGGCATCGACGAACGGCCCGATGAGCCAGGACCAGACCGTTCCCTGGTGATAGGCGGCATCGCGTGCCCGAAGGTCGCCGAAGTAGCGCGGCTTGTAGTCGGGATGTCCCGGCGCCAGCGAGCGGAGGCCGACCGGCGTGAGCAGCTCGCGACGAACCACGTTCAGGACGGGCTCCCATCGCGATCGGTCGAGGATCTCGTGATCGAGTGCGATGGCGAAGAGCTGGTTGGGCCGGCAGGCGGGGTCGTCGCCCTTCTCGCCGTCGACCACGTCGAGGAGGTGTCCGCCGGTCTCGTACCAGAACCGGGCGTTGAAGGAAGTGCGTGCCCGTTCGGCGTGCTCGGCGTAGCGTGAGGCTTCCTCGGAGCCTCGAAGCTCGCGGAGCCATCCCTCCAGCAGCTTCAGAGCGTTGTACCAGAGGGCGTTCAGCTCGACGGCCTTGCCGCGGCGGGGGGTGACGACCCAACCGTCGACCTTGGCGTCCATCCAGGTGAGTTGATAACCCTCGGC
>DAHZZC010000977.1 GCA_027435495.1 Planctomycetales bacterium | reverse complement strand
CGACCACTGGCCGCTCTGCTTCACGGTCGGATTCGCTGGCGGTGGCGTGCAGGGGGGCCGGGTGATCGGGGCCAGCGACCCGATTGGCGCCGTGCCGGCGGATCGCCCGGTCGAGCCGGCGGATGTCGCCGCGACCATCTTCCACAGCCTCGGCCTCAAACTCGAGACGACTCTTCCCGGCCCCGCCGGGCGGCCGTTCCCGATTGTTGACATCGGCCACCGCGAGATCCACGAACTCTTCTAACAAGCTCGGAGAAAACGGGGACTGGCTCCGAGTCTTCGAGATGCCTGTTCCCGTTTTCTCCGAGCTTTTCGGCGAGGTGATCGGCATGAGGATTCGATCGGCGCTGCGATTCGCTTGGGCCTTCCAGGCGGCGATCGCGATGGCCTCCGCCCGGGCTGGTGAGGGAGCCGTCCTGCTCCCGTCGAGCTTCGTCCTCGACGCGCCTCAGGCTCGCCAGCGGTTGATTCTCCAGGAGTCCCGGAACGGCGAGATCGCGAAGCAGGTTGTCTCGGGCGTCGGCTGGTCGTCGAGCGATCCGGCCGTCGTCGAGGTGAAGGAAGGCGTTGTGAAGCCGCTCCGCGACGGCCGGGCGACGATCACCGCGAGGTCGGGGAACCGGGTCGCGACGGCCAGCGTTGAGGTCCGCGGGATGGACCGGCCGATCACCTGGAGCTTCCGCAATCACATCGAGCCGGTGCTGGCCCGGCTCGGCTGCAACTCGGGGGCCTGCCACGGCGCACTGGCCGGCAAGGGGGGCTTTCGGCTCTCGCTCCGCGGTTATGACCCGCCGGCCGATTACTTCAACATCGTCAAGCAGGACCGGGGCCGCCGCGTGGACCTCGCGGACCCCGGTCGGAGCCTGGTCCTCGCCAAGCCGTCCGGGGCCATCACGCACAAGGGGGGAATCCGATTCGCGACCGACTCGCCGGAATACCGAATCCTCGCCGGCTGGATAGCCGACGGCGCCCGGCTCCCGGTCAACGCCGAGGCCCGCGTCGAGGGAATCGAGGTCCTGCCGGTGCGGTCGGTCCAGGACGTCGGCGCCTCGCAGCAGGCGCTGGTCCTCGCCCGATACTCCGACGGCCGGGTCGAGGACATCACCCGATGGGCCAAGTGGTCGTCGACCGACGAGTCGGTCTGCCGGGTCGATGAGGACGGGCGGATTCAGGTCATCGGGCCCGGCGAGGGAGCCGTGGCGGCCTGGTACTCCAGCAAGCTCGCGATCGCGCGGGTTACCGTTCCGTATCCCGGCGGGCCGATCCCCCCGGGCGCGGAGGTCGACCGCCGCAAGCCGCGCAACTTCATCGACGAGCAGGTGGACCGGCAACTGGCCCGGCTCCGCCTCCCGGCGTCACCCCCCTGCTCCGACCCCGAGTTCCTCCGCCGCGCCTACATCGACACGATCGGCCGCCCGCCCGACACGAACGAGACTCGCGCTTTCCTTGCCGACTCCTCTCCGAGACGCCGGGACACCCTGATCGACCGGTTGCTCAACCATTCTGAGTTCGCCGACTACTGGACGTATAAATGGTCGGACCTCTTGATGCTCAACGGGACGCGGCTCCGCCCCGGGGCCCTCCAGGCTTATTACCGATGGATCCACCAGCAGGTCGCCGACAACGTCCCCTGGGACCGCGTGGTGCGCGCCATTGTGACCGCCACGGGCGAGAGTCTCGAAGACGGGCCGACCAACTTCTACGCGTTGAGCCAGACCCCCGAGGACATGACCGAGAACGCCTGCCAGGCGTTCCTCGGCCTCTCGATCGGCTGCGCCCGATGCCACAATCATCCGCTGGAAAAATGGACAAACGACCAGTATTACGCGATGGCGAGTCTCTTCGCGCGGGTCCGAGCGAAGGGGTGGGGCGGCGAGGGGCGCGACGGTGACGGCCGACGGACGCTCTACGTGGCCGCCTCGGGCGAGATCGTCCAGCCGAGGACCGGCAAGCCACAGCCGCCGACACCGCTCGACGGCCGAGCGCTTGACCCCGATGACCCCGCCGACCGTCGCCTCGCCCTGGCCGACTGGCTCACCGACTCGTCGAATCCCTACTTCGCCCGATCGATCGCCAACCGTCTCTGGGCCAACTTCCTGGGCGTTGGCCTGGTCGAGAAGGTCGACGACATGCGGGCGTCGAATCCCGCGAGCAACGAGGCGCTCCTCTCGGCTGCGGCCGACGACCTGGCCCGCCACAAGTTTGACCTGAAGTCGCTGATGCGATCGATCCTCCAGTCCAACACCTACCAGCGCTCCAGCCAACCGCTCCCTGGCAACAGGGCCGACCGCCGGTTCTACTCGCACTACTTCCCGCGCCGGCTGATGGCCGAGGTCCTTCACGACGCGATCGCGCAGGCCACCGAGGTTCCGACCCGATTCGACGCGATCGCGTTTCCCGGCGGTGATCGCCAGAAGACCGATATCTACCCGCTAGGCACCCGCGCTGTGCAGCTCCACGACGCCGCCGTCGACAACTACTTCCTCCAGGCGTTCGGCCGCAACCCGCGGCGGATCGTCTGCGAATGCGAGCGGTCCGACCAGCCGACGATGGTCCAGGTGCTCCACCTCTCCAACGGCGAGACGCTTAACCAGAAGCTGCGCTCGCCTGGCAACCGGCTCGATAAGCTGCGGAGGCTCCGGGCCACGGGGATGTCTGACGCCTCGCTCGTCGACGAAATCTACCTGACCTGCCTCGCGCGCTACCCAACGCCGGTCGAGCGGGAGCACCTGCTCGGGCTCCTGCCGCCTCCAGGTTCGGCGACCGAGGCCGAGGTCGTCGAGGACATCTTCTGGGGTCTGATGAGCAGCCGGGAATTCCTGTTCAACCATTGATCGCGGGAGCGTCCTTCCGATGTCGATCTCCATCATCGTGGCCGCCCTGGTCGCCGCGGCCCCGGGCGACCCGGGCGCCTCAGCCCCCGACTTCTCATCGCGAGTCGCGCCGATCTTCCGGAAGTATTGCGCCGGCTGCCACAACGACGAGGACCGCGAGGGAAAGTTCTCGCTGGAGTCGTTCGCGGCGCTTCAGAAGGGGACGGCGCACGGCCCGGCGCTCCTGCCGGGCGATTCGACGGGGAGCCTGATCGTCCGGCTCATGACCGCCGGGAAGAAACCGGTGATGCCTCCCGAGGACGAACCGAGGCCCGGTCCCGACGAGATCGCGACAATCTGCGCCTGGATCGACGCGGGCGCCCGGGGCCCTCAGGGCCTCGAACCCGACCGCCTGGCGCTCCACGTCCCGAAAATCCCCTCGCGCGCCCGGTCGCGGCCGATCACCGCGATGGAGGCGTCTCCCGATGGTCGATGGCTGGCCGTCGCCCGAGGCGCGGAGGTCGCCCTTTACCGCGACAAAACGCCGCGAACCGGAGCGCCGACGAAAACCCTCGGCTCCTTCCCCGGCGAGGTGACAGCGCTCCACTTTGCCGACGGCGGCCGTCGCCTCGTGACGGCCTCGGGGATCGCGGGGCTCGGAGGCGTCGCGGCGATCTGGGACGTCGACTCCGGCGCGTTGATTCGCCGCTTTGAGGGCCACCGCGACCTGCTCTACGATGCCGAGCTTTCGCCCGACGGCCACTCGCTGGCGACCTGCGGCTACGACAAAAAAATCGAGATCTGGGAGGCCGGCTCGGGGAAGCTCCTTCGCACGTTCGAAGGGCACACCGGCGCCGTCTACGACGTGGGATTCAGCCCCGACGGCCGGTTCCTCGTCAGCGCCAGTGCCGACGACACCTGCAAGGTCTGGCGAGTCGCGGACGGCCTGCGCCTCGATACCCTCCCGCAACCGCTGAAGGCCGAATACGCCTGCGCCTTCAGCCCCGACGGCCGGACAATCGTGGCTGGAGGCGCTGACAACAACATCCGGGTCTGGCGGTTTGTCTCGCGTGAGAAGCCCGAGATCAACCCGATGGAGATCGCCCGGTTCGCCCATGAGGGAGCGATCGTCCGGCTGGCGTTCACGCCCGACGGCTCGAAGCTCGTCACGCTCGCCGAGGACCGTACCATCAAGACCTGGCGGACGAGCGACTACCGCGAACTCCGGCTCTGGTCCGATCAGCCCGACGTGTCGGTAGCGATGGCGATGGCCCCCGACGGCCGCTCGTTCGAGGTCGGCCGGCTCGACGGTTCGATGGCCCGCTACGAGATTCCGACCGGCCTCGACGCCGAGGCCAACCCCCGGCCCTCGCAAGGGGGATCGTCGACGGCGAGGACAATCGCCGAGGCAGGTCCGATTCGCGAGGCGCGCGAGCAGGAGCCGAACGATTCGTTCGACAGGGCCAATCGGCTGGAACTCCCCGGGCGTGTTGTGGGTGTCATCAACGGCGGCAAGCCCGGCCATTCCGATTCGGACCTCTTCCGGTTCGAGGCAAAAGCCGGCCAGGAATGGGTCTTCGAGGTGGATGCCTCGCGGTCGAAGTCGCGACTCGACTCGTTCCTTGAAATCCTCGACGACCACGGCCGTCCTGTTCCTCGGGTCATGCTTCAGGCGGTCCGTGATTCGTACTTCACCTTCCGCGGCAAGAACGCCAGCGAGGCCAATGATTTTCGCGTGTTCAACTGGCAGGAGATGAGCCTCGACGATTACCTCTACGCCAACGGCGAGGTCGTCCGGCTCTGGCTCTATCCACGCGGGCCCGATTCCGGTTTCGTCGTCTACCCCGGCCGCGGAGAGCGCTGGGGCTACTTCGACACGACCCCCCTGGCCCACGCGCTGGGGGAGCCCTGCTACATCGTCCGGCCACACCCACCCGGCACCCGGCTCGTGCCGAACGGGCTTCCCGTCTTCACGCTCCCGTACGAGAACGACGACGACGCCCATCGCGAGCTGGGGAAGGACTCGCGACTCTCTTTCCAGGCGCCGGCCGACGGTGCGTACCTGGTTCGGATCCGGGACGTGCGGGGACTCCAGGGTGCCGACTTTGGCTACAAGCTCACGGTCCGCCCGCGCCATCCTGATTTCGAGGTGAAGCTCACGGGGGCGAATCCCACCGTGGGAGCCGGCGGCGCGAAGGAATTCCGGGTCACGGCCCAGCGGATCGATGGCTTCGACGGCCCGATCCAGGTGGAGATCCGCGGCGTACCGGCCGGCTTCCGGGTCACGACGCCGATCGTCATCCAGGAAGGGCAACTCGACGCGTTCGGGGTGATCGAGGCCGAGCCAGGGGCGGCGCCGCCCTCGGCGGAATCGGCGAGCCGAACGACCGTCCGGGCGATGGCGAGCGTCGACGGCCGCGAGGTGACGCACGAGGTCAACGGTCTGGGGACGATCCGGCTCGCCCCCGCGCCGAGGCTCGGGATCACGATCGGACCCGCCGAGGGCGGCCCTCGGTCGATAAGCCCGCCAGGGCTCGGGCCGCTGGAGTTCACCATCGAGCCCGGACAGACGATCGCGATGACCGTGAAGCTCGATCGCCGTGGATTCCGCGGACCGGTCTCCTTCGGTAACGAGGGCTCGGGCCGCAACCTGCCCTTCGGGGTCATCATCGACAACCTCGGGCTCAACGGCCTCCTCGTCCTGGACGACCAGCAGGAGCGCACCTTCTTCGTCAC
>DAHZZC010000976.1 GCA_027435495.1 Planctomycetales bacterium | reverse complement strand
TCTCTGTGTCTCTGTGGTTCCCAATTTCGGGATGAGATCGTCCCTCGATCAGACCTTCGGCAGCATCGGCATTGACCGCGGTCGAACGCCGGTGGCGTCAAAGATCGCCGAGCCGACGGCCGGCGCGATCGCGACGATCGGCGTCTCGCCGGCACCCGCCGAGGGCCTGTCCTTCCGGTCGATCAGAACGACCTCGATTTCGGGCGCGTCGCGGAACCTCGGTACGCGGTACTTTGAAAATCTCGGGTTCTGGATCTTCCCATCCTCGAAGGCGATCGCCTCATAAAGCGCTCCGCCGAGGCCCTGAACGAGAGCCCCCTCGACCTGGTTTTCCAGGTGAGTCGGGTTGACGACGGCTCCGCAGTCGAAGGCGCTGACGGCCCGGACGACCTTGACCCGGCCGGTCGATCGGTCGACGGCGACCTCGGCACAGGTGGCGATGTATCCGCCCTTTTCCGTGCCCACGGCGATCCCGACGCCTCGATCGGGGCCCGGCTTGCGGCCCCATCCGAACGCCTTCGCCGCAGCCTCCAGGACGGCCCGCATCCGGTCGTCATCGAGGTTCTTCAGCCGGAAGGCAAGGGGGTCCATCCCGATCGCGCGGGCCAGTTCGTCGATCTGAGACTCGCGCGCGAAGTGGTTTGCCGTTGAGGCCAGCGCCCGATACGAGCCCTGGCGCAGGGGCGAATCGGAGGCGTGGAAGGCCAGGCGTTTGTCGACGGCCCGGTACGGGCAATCCAGGCCCGAGGGGCCCGAGTTGTGGTTGTGGAACTCCCAGGCGGAGATGGTCCCGTCCTTGCGGACGCCGGCGCGGACGTCGATGACGCCCGCCGGCCGGAAATAGGCGCGGGTGAATTCTTCCTCGCGGGTCCAGACGAGCTTGACCGGGCGGCCGGCCTCGCGCGCGATCCGGGCGGCCTCGACGGCCGCCTCACCCGAATGCTTGCCGCCGTAGCCCGAGCCGGTATCCGGGACGATCACCCGAACGCGGTCCTCCGGGATGCGGAAGGTTCGCATCAACTCCTCGCGGACGCCGAACGGCCGCTGCGTCCCGGTCCAGACGGTGAGCTTGCCGTCGGTCCACTCGGCAACGGCCGCGCGCGGCTCGAGCGGTGCGTGGGCGATGTAGGCGATCGTGTAGGTTTGCTCGAACCGGAAATCGGCGGCACGCATTCCCTCGGCGATCGAGCCCGAGGCGTCGCCGAGTCCGGCCCGGTTGCCGCGATTCCCGCCCTGGCCGGCGCGCTCGGGCGGTTGCTGGCCGCCCGGCCGCTTCAGGTCGTCAAAGAGGGTCTTCTCCGAAATCGCCGGGCCCGGCTTCCACACGGCCCGAATCGCCGCGATCGCTCGCTCCGCCTGAGACTCGCTTGATGCCGCCACCGCGACGAAATCGCCGTCGCGGACGACGACCACGTCTGTCATCGCCTTCGCCGCGGAGAGATCGACCGAGGTCAGGGTCGCGTGGTAGGTCGGCGATCGAAGAACTTTCGCGTGCCACATCCCCGGACGTCGAACATCGGAGGTATAGACATGTGCGCCGGTTACGAAGGCATGGCCGTCGACCTTGGGCGTCGGGCGGCCCGAGACCTTCCACCGATCGGCGGGTGTGATCGAGGCACTCTCGGAAACGGTCCGTGTGAGGCTTCGGCCCTGAGTCAGCTCGCCGAAGCGGATCGACTGGTTCGTCCCCTTTCGGACGACGGCCCCCTCGGCGAGGGAGAGCTCGGCGCGATCGACGTTCCATCGCTCAGCGGCGAGGTCCACGAGCGCCTCGCGCGCCGCGGCGGCGGCGCGTCGGAGCTGCGGCGACATGGTCGGGGTGGTTCGACTGCCGAAGGTCCCGCGATCGTAGGGCGTCCGGGCGGTGTCGGCCATGACCATCCGGATGGAGCCGACCGGGACGTGCAGTTCCTCGGCGACGGCCTGCGCGAGTGAGGTTCGGATGTTTTGCCCGACCTCGGCCTTACCGGTAAAAACCTCGATCCGGCCGTCGCCGCCAATGTGGATCCAGGCGCCGAGATCCTGGGGAACCGACTCGCCGCCGAACCCGCGGCGTCGGCCGCCTCGTGGCTGAGCGTCGGCCTCGGGCGCCTCGCGGTCAACCAGCGCGACGACGAGGAGCCCGGCCCCGAGCGTCCGAAGGAAGTCGCGACGATCGGGCTCGAAATGATAGGGCGGCTCCTCGCGCAGCTCGTAGCGTTCGAATTCCTGTTCGGTGTCGATGGGGGTGCTCATCGGGCGGTCTCCTTCAGCGACCGAGCGGCCGCGCGGATGGCACGGATGATCCGTTGGTAAGTTCCGCACCGACAGATATTCCCATCCATGAACTCGACGATTTCTTCACGACCGGGGTCGGGATTCTGTCGGAGGAGAGCCGCGGCGGCGACGATCATTCCGCTGGTGCAATAGCCGCACTGAAGAGCGTCGGCCTCGAGGAAGGCCCGCTGGAGCGGGTGCAGGACGCCCTCCCTGGCAAGACCCTCGATGGTGGTGACCTCACGCGAGCCGACCGCGCCGATTTTCGTCCGGCACGACCGAGCCGGCTGACCGTCGATCAGAACGGTGCAGGCGCCGCAGCGGCCCTCACCGCAGCCGTATTTCGAGCCGGTCAGCCCGAGGTCATCGCGCAGGACGCCCAGGAGCGTACGATCGCGATCGACCTCGACCCGGACCGACTTGCCGTTGATCCTCAATTCCTGCTGGTCAGGCATGGGAGGGGCCTCGGGTGGCTCTTCAGGGCGGATTCGTCATGGACGAGGGAACGACGACTTCTTGAGCAATCCACGATCGGCCAACCACTCTTCGAGGCGATCGGTCCAGCGCTCGAC
>DAHZZC010000975.1 GCA_027435495.1 Planctomycetales bacterium | reverse complement strand
AACCGCTGCCATTCGGTCTCGTCGCCGCCGATCCCGTGGAGCAGGTAGAGGACCGGGTACTTCTTTTTCTCGGTGTAGCCCGGCGGGGTATAGACCTGCATCTTGCGGGTCGTGCCGACCGACCGCGACTCGTAGGAGATCATTTCGAGCTTGCCGTGAGGGACTTCAGATCGCTCGGCGTCGATTCCGGCGGGCGGGTCGGGGAAGGCCGGGACGTCGTCGGGATTCAGCGTGATTGGCTGCCGCATCCCGCGACCAGGACGACCCGGCGACGACGGCCCCGCGAAGAGGAGCGGAGCGAACTCGTTGAGGCATCGCCGCCAGGTGAGCCACTCGTGCGAGGTCCCGGGCGACTCGTAATAGACGTGCTTGATCCCGGCCTTCTGGAGCGCTTCGTGATAGTTCTTCACGCTCTCGTACATCCGGGTCGGCTCGGTGGTCCCGATCCCGAGCCAGAGGAGGCGCACCTTGCTGTTGAAGTCGTCGGCGTTGGCCATGACACCGCCGTGGGCCGTCTTCGGGTCGAACGGACCACCGAAGCCGCCACCGGCACCACTGAAGCCACCAATGTAGGCGAACAGGTCAAGGTGTTTCAGAGTGATCTGGAAAGTCTGCATTCCTCCCATCGAGAGACCGGCCATCGCGCGGTGGTCTCGGTCAGGGATGGTCCGGTAGGTCGCGTCGATCATCGGGATCAGGTCCTTGACCATCACCTCCTCGAACGCGCTGAACATCCGGCTAAAGTCCGGGCGGGCGGGCGGAGTCTGCCCCGCGCCGGCGGGCCGAGCCGGCGGACGAGGCGGCGTCGGAGGATCGCCGGGGCGTCGGGCGTAGCCCTGTTCCATCACGACGATCATCGGCCGGGCCTTCCTCGCCGCGACCAGGGTATCTAGAATGAAGCTAACTCGCCCCTGGTTCGGCCATCCGCGCTCGTCCTCGCCACCGCCGTGCTGGAGATAGAGCACCGGATACCGGGCCTCGCGATCGGCATCGTAGCCGGGAGGGGTGTAGACGAAGATCCGCCGCCACTGCTGGGTCGTCTTCGAGTGATACCAGCGCTCGCGGACCTCGCCGTGGGGGACGTCTTTCGGCAAATAATAGTCGACACCTTCCTCGGGGATCTCGATACCGCTGGTCATCTTGCCTGTGCCGTAGAAGGTCTCGCTGGAGGGATCATTGACCTCGGCGCCGTCGATGAAGACGCGGTAGTAGTGAAAGCCGGGCACCTGGGGCTCGGTGGTCGCGGTCCAGTTCCCCTGGTCGTCCTTCTGGCCCGGATAGCGCTGGGCGTCGAAAAACCCGAAGACGACCTTCTGGGCGTCGGGCGCCTTGATCCGGAACGTGACGCGGCGGTCAGGATGGACACGGGGGTACTCGCGGCCCCGGATGTTCGAGGATGCAGGGACACCCTCGGCCGGTTTTGCCTCCTGCGCGGGTGCGGAGGAGACGGCCAGGAGCAGGGGCATGAGCCCGGCGAGCCAGATACGTTTCATCGGTGGACCTCACAACCTGGTAAGGAAACCATCTCGGTCTGTCGGGAGAGGACGGACCGGTCGCTGACCCGCTGGCCAACGAGCCCGGTAGGCCCCACGCCACGTTGGCGTCGAGGAAATCAGCGATTTTCCACCGTCGGTTGGCCATCGTAAGGCGGCACTGGGATTCAAGCTTGCGTACGGGGGATCTCGCTTGCGTGCGGCGCAGGCAGAGCCGGGCCCTGGAGACGCCTTCGTCGCGCCTCCAAAAAAAGAACGAATGCATTGTGAGACGATTGACGCGGGTTTGCACTTATAGTGATTATGGACCTTGAGAACGATCAGAAGCCCGAGGACGAATCGCGCCTTCTCCGGCTGGCCGCCGATGGCGATCAGGAGGCGCTCGGTCGTCTTTTCTCGTCACATCGCGGGCGTCTGAAGCGGATGATCGAGCTTCGGCTGAGCCGACGACTATCGGGTCGGGTCGATGACTCCGACGTGCTTCAGGAAGCGTACCTGGAGATCGCGCGCAAGCTTGGGGACTATGCTCGCGAACCGAAATTACCGCTGTTCCTCTGGATGCGGCATCTGACGGCTCTGAAGCTGATTGAGGTACATCGCCGCCACCTGGGTAGCCAGATTCGCGATGCCGATCGCGAGGTGACCCTGTACCGCGGCTGTCTGCCGGTGGCGGATTCCGCCTCGCTGGCGGCCCAGCTACTGGGTTCGCTGTCGACCCCCTCGCAGGCGGCGCTCAAGGCCGAGACGCGTCTGCTGGTTCAGGAAGCGCTCAACAGCATGGACCCGATCGACCGCGAGATCGTCTCGCTCAAGCATTTCGAGCAGTTGAGTTTCGCCGAGATCGGCCAGGTGCTGGGGATTTCCAAGTCAGGCGCGGGCAGCCGATACCTGCGGGCGGTGAAACGCTTGAGGGCGATCCTCGAAACGATCCCTGGTTTCGAGTTCTGAAATCGACCCGCGAACCGCCCTGGAAGATTCGAAGGTCTGTCGACGAGGAGCGAAGGCGATGGCCAGGTCCGATTCCGGGGCGCCATCCGCGATCGTGCTCGAGCTGGCCGAGGAGTTCCTCGAGCGTTATCGCCGGGGTGAGCGCCCTCCATTGCAGGAATACATCGATCGCCATCGCGAATTCTCCGAGGAGATCCGTGCTCTCTTCCCCGCGCTGGCGATGCTCGAAAAGATCGCGCTGGCCGACTCGCCCGATCCGGCCATGCTGGCGACGGATCCCGTCCGGCTTGGGGCAAGGGAGTTCGATCAGATTGGCGACTTCCGCATCCTCCGCGAGATCGGCCGGGGCGGGATGGGGGTGGTCTACGAGGCCGAGCAGATCTCACTGGGCCGCCACGTCGCGCTGAAGCTTCTGCCGACGTCGTTGCTCCGCGTTCCCAAGCAGCGTCAGAGGTTCGAGCGCGAGGCCCGCGCCGCCGCCCGGCTGACGCACGCCAACATCGTGCCGGTGTTCGGGATCGGCGAGTACGAGGGAACGCCGTACTACGCCATGCAGTTCATCGCCGGCCACGGTCTGGACGAGGTCCTCGAGGAACTCCGGCGGCTGGGGCTGGGCGACGATGGCCGGGGCCAGACGGGCATTCCGTATCCGCTGGACCTGGCACCCACGGGGGGCAAGGCAACCGCTGCCGATCTGGCCCGCTCGCTCAGGACCGGCTGCCCGGAGCAGGGGCCGTTACCCGAGAGTGTGACGGACCCCGGATTCGCGCTGACCGAGACCTATCCGGAGCACGCATCCCGACCAGGAGCGTCGGTCGGGGCCGTGGAGGTCCGAGCTCGCTCCGTCGCTCGCGCCCGCCACAACTCGCCGGGCCGCTCCCTCTCGACGGCCTCGTTCCTCGCCCAGGTCCCGGGCTCCTCGGATACCGGCTCACTCTCTTCGAGGCGATCGGCTTACTGGCAGGGGATCGCCCGTATCGGCGTCCAGATCGCCGATGCACTGGCCTACGCGCACTCGCAGGGCGTCCTCCACCGCGACATCAAGCCCTCGAACCTCCTGCTCGATAATCGGGGAACCGTCTGGGTGACCGACTTCGGGCTCTCCAAGATCGAGGACCAGCAGAACCTCACCGGCTCTCATGATGTGGTGGGCACCCTGCGTTACATCCCGCCCGAGGCCTTCGAGGGCCGGGCCGACGCCCGCGGCGATGTCTACTCGCTGGGGCTCACTCTCTACGAACTGCTGGCCCTTCGTCCGGCCTTCGAAGAGACGGACCGTGTCCGGCTGGTCCGCCAGATCACCGGCGACGAGCCCCCCCGGTTGCGGAAGCTCAACCCCGAAGTCCCGCGCGATCTCGAGACGGTCATCCACAAGGCCATCGACCGCGACCCCGACCACCGCTACCTGTCGGCCGCCGAGCTGGCCGAGGACCTGAGGCTCTTCGTCGAGGATCGACCGGTACGCGCCCGACCGGCCAGCGAGGTCGAAAAATTCCTGAGGTGGTGCCGTCGCAACCCGGTTCCCGCAGGGCTGATCGCGGCGCTCTTGATGGTCTTCTGGATCGGCTTCGGCCTGGTCGCCTGGAAGTGGCGCGAGGCTGACGCCCAGCGAATCGTGGCCCTCGGCGCCAGCGAAACGGCCCAGCACGCTCGTGACCAGGCGATCGATTCGGAGAGAACGGCCCGAGAGGCCGCCGAACGTGCCGGCCGCAGTCTGTATTTCAGCAATATCGACCGGGCCCGACTCGAGCGTCTGGGTGCCAACATCGCCGAGGCCGAGGCCATCCTCGATCGTTGCGAACCGACTCGCCGCGGCTGGGAGTGGCACTTCCTCAAGGGGCTGAATCACGCCGAGCTGCTCACGCTCCGCGGCCACGACGGCTGGGTTGATGCGGTGGCTTACAGTCCCGATGGGAAGTGGATCGCCACGGCCGGCGGCGGCAATCCGTTCTTCGGGAGCCCGGGTCAGCAGGTCGTGCCCGGTACGGTGATTCTCTGGGATGCCGGGACCGGCCGGGCGGTGTACACTCTGCGCGAGCACAGGCACCTGGTCCAGCGGCTTTCATTCAGCCCGGACAGCCGAATCCTCGCCTCTTCCAGCCAGGACGGCACCATCCAGCTCCACGAGGTCGAGACAGGCCGACTCATTCGGACGATTGCGGTCGCCAGTGGTGTTGATTCCGG
>DAHZZC010000974.1 GCA_027435495.1 Planctomycetales bacterium | reverse complement strand
AGACAACACCGAAGGCGTAGGCCTCGCCGAGGGTGAGCACATCCCCCTGGCTGGCAATCGTGGTGATGATCTGGAGGATCACCACCAGGTTGATGAGACGTGAGCTGGTCCCGTACCTGG
This sequence comes from Planctomycetales bacterium, assembly GCA_027435495.1. Lineage (GTDB taxonomy): Bacteria > Planctomycetota > Planctomycetia > Isosphaerales > Isosphaeraceae > JAKAUH01. The sequence continues at coordinate 7,682 of DAHZZC010000974.1, read as the reverse complement.
GATGTGGTCGAAGAAACCAGTCGGGAAGGACGCCGTCCTCGGAGACTCGGTTCAGCACGCCGTTGGAGCCAACGATCGCTGTATTCACGGCTCCGGAGAGGATTAGTGAACCGACGACCACAACCATTGCGTTGAGAGTCAGCCGGGCCCACTGTGGGCCCACCACGTTCATCGCCAGGCCACCAATCACGTTTCCGGCATACCGGGTCACGCGCTGGTCATCCGGTATGATCATGACTGCGAAGAAGCTGATGAGTGATGTGAGAAGCATACTGTAGAGAAATACCACCATCGCAGCGCGTCGGAAGTTCTTGAGTTTCGGACTTTCAACCTCTCGATAGACCTGGGCCAAAGTCTCCTCGCCGCTCATCGCCAGGATCGAGTGACCGAACGAAACCATGATGCCGACCAGCCCGATCAGGCCCAGCCAGTTGCCTGAAATGTGATCGGGGCGGAGCGATTCGCCCAGGCTCGTCTCGCCAAGGAAGCCGAGGGGGTCGACCTGCTTGCCGAAGGGGTCGAGCATCGGAGTTCCCGCCGGGCTCACTTTCTTCGCTAGGTCGGGTGTCAGCGGTGGGATCGAGCGCTTCTCGGGCCGGACCGCGAGGGTGACCAAACACCAGGCGACCATGACGACGCCGATCACAGTCGTCGCGGCCATGATCTTCAGCGCCCGGTCGCTGGATTCGTGGATCCCTCGAATGTTCACCCGCCAGAAATAGATAATCACGCCCACGGCCATGATCGCCGAGAGCGGGTTCGTGTAGGCGACGAGCCAGCTATTGGGACCGAGTTCAAAGAGGTCGTTGATCAGCCCGACGATGTATTGTCCGCCCGAGACGGCACTGATTGGACCGGTGAGGATGTAGTCGAACAGCAGCGCTGAGACCGCGATGCGGGCAAGCGTCCCACCCATCGCCTCCTTGACGATCCGGTAGACACCGCCGCGCACGAACATGGCACAGCTCTCGATGTAGACGCTCCGCACGCCGTAGCTGAAGAGCATCACGCCCAGGATGAACCAGGGAGCGGCCTTGCCGATCTGCGACTCGACGATCCCTTCAATGTAATAGACCGTACTGGCGAGGTCGCAGAGAACAATCGCCGCTGTCCGCCAGAACGAGATGAAGGTAAACATCACGCTCGTGACGACCACCACCTGCCCAGCCGTCGGGCCTCGGCGATGAGGTTTTGCTGTCGGATTCGAGGACGTGACAGAGCCGTCAGAGGCGGTCAAGCGAGGATCGCCGGCGGACATATCGGTGAAGTTCCCGGAGAATGGGATCGAGCCGAAGCTGGCAAGTGGATGATTACAGCGGACTTGCCGAGGCGGCGTCAAGAGGCGGACGTAGCATCGTCCGCCGTCTTCTCCCTCGACCTTGCCCGCACGACCCTTGCCAAGAGCCCCACGATAACGATTGTAATCGCCCCGAGGACGTCGGCGACCAGGTAGCCGACTCTCGGGCGCTCATACCAGGCGAAGGCAAATCTCGTACTCAACCCGTCGCCCCGCACGATGGCCCATAGCTTGAGCGAGCGGTCGATGAGATCTTCGGCAATTCTCGCGAGCCCTTCATAGGAACTGCCGTATGTGAAGGTCGAAGGACCCAATCCGCCGAAGGCGATCGACGCCAGCACGCCGGCGAGCCCCGCGATCATCATCGCGATCAGGGTCCGATTCAACGTCCCCGAGTAGACCATCACCGCGTAGAGGCCGAGGTCAATCGTCACCACCGAGAGGAAAACGACCGGGTGGAGCAGGACCATGCTGTGATCGACCATCCGGGCGACGAACATGTTGAGCGCCGCGAGCAGGCTCAGGCGCATCATGGCCGAGGTCGAGAGCCGGTTGAGATGCATCGCGACGACCTCTTGTGTTAACCCTCCGGCTCGTTCGCGTGGAGCGGGTTGTGTCGGGCGACTCCTGCCGCGACGGCGTCGGTGAAGCTTTCCGTCGTCTCCCGACCACCGAGGTCGGGCGTCCGGACACCCTGACGCAACAGTTCCAGCGTTGCGTTCTTCACCGCCTGTCCGACAGCGATCTCGCCGAGTTGGTAGAGCAGAAGCGAGAGCGCGAGGAAGATTGCCGTCGGGTTGGCGAGGTTCTTACCGGCGATGTCGGGAGCCGTCCCGTGGGCCGCGTCGAAGAGCGCGACCCGAACAACCGCCGAGGCATCGAAGCCGAGATTGGCGCTCGCGCCGATCCCGAGCGATCCGGCAAGTCCACAGGCCATGTCCGAGAGGAAGTCACCGTACTCGTTGAGGACAAGCACGATCTGGAACTTCTCGGGTGCCATGATCACCTTGCCGAGCATCGCGTCGAAAAGCTCGACGGAGTGGTTAACCTCGGGGAACTGTCCCGCGACTTCCTTCGTAATCTGTTCGAAGAGGCCGTCGGTGGCGCGTTGGATCGTGTATTTCGACGAGCTGGTCACGCGCTTCCCCGTTTTCCGGGCGAGGTTGAAAGCGTATCGAGCCGCCTGCGTGACCGGCTGACGCTCCACAATGCGAAGGCTGACGGCCCCGTCCTCACCGATCAAACGACCGGGATCGTCGTAGGTCCCGCCAGTGGCGATCCGAACGATATCGAGATCGAGCTCGCGTCGGAAGTTTGTTGGGACGCCGGGGATCGTGTAAACCGGCCGGTGGATCACCGAGAGGTTCAACCGTCGGCGGAGGACCGCGTTGGGGCTCTCCTCAGCCGTGGTGGTCGGGTGCTTGAGGGCGACCCGAGCGGCATGGATGGCCTCGACGGCCTCATCGTAAAGGAGCTTGCCGCGCGTCCGACGGTTTTCCAGACTGATGTCGACCGGGATGAACTCGAGGCGAACGGGCAGGGCCTCGGCCAGGCGATGGACGGCCCTCGAAAGCTCGGCTCCAATACCGTCTCCCAGGAGCTCGGCGACGGGATAAGTGGGACGCATTCCTGTCCGAGTCTCCTTAACAGTTCGGGGAAGAGTGGGTCAACGCCGATTGTAAGGGTGGGCCGCAAAGTCGTCAAACCCGTCGCGGCGTAACGGGATCCGGCGGTCGGTCCCTGGCAATTCTCCGGCCCGAGGGGTATATTACGAACAGGATCGGCCCGTGCCCTGGGCCTCGTCTCCTCGAGGGCCGACCGACCGGGCGCCGGCCCGCCATCACGCCGATCGATTGACACGGGAGAGGTCTGATGTCCACCGCGGGCAAGGTCCTTGTCGTTCTGGTGATGCTTGTCTCCATCGGCTGCCTGATCCTGGCCGGTGGTGTCGCCCAACTTCATTACAACGCCAACCAGCGGCTCCAGAAGCTGGACTCCGATCTGGAGAAAGCCCAGGCTGGGATCGATACAACGCGATTGGAAATCGCCCAGACCCGCGACCTGACCAATATCATGCAGGAGAATCTCGATCGCGAGATCGCGGCCCTTCGGTCGCAGCAGACCGACCTGGAACGGACGCGGTCACAGGTGACCGACATGCTCGCCCGGCTCCAGGCCGATCTGAAGACGGTGAACGACACCATTGCCTCGGCGCGGGAGTCGCATCAAGTTCGGATTGCCGAGTTCAATGCGGATACCGGGGCTATGGATGACCTCCGTCGTCGTGTGAACGAGCTGAAGGCGACAAACTCTGAGATGACCGGCCGGCTCCAGTCGCTTCGGGACCAGTTCCAGAAGTCCTATCACGATAGTCTCCAGAGGATCGGCTCGCGTCGCTGATTGACCGCCGGGAAAGGGATCAGCGTTGACCGATGACCGAGAGTCGAGCGAGGAGACCGAATTGGCTCCTCTCGAGAATGCCCATCGGACGACCGGCTCGGGCCCACCTGCATCGGGGGCAACATCGTGGGTGGGTATCATCGCGAATCGTAATTCGGGCGCCGGACGCGGACGTCGGCTGGTCGACCAGTTGGTTTCCGAGCTTCGACGACTGGGAATTGCATCGGAGGTAGCCTGGACACCCCAGGCCAGGGCGTCGCTGGTCGAGCGAGCGAGCGTTCGGAACGATTGTCGATGCCTGATCGCCGTCGGTGGAGACGGAACAGTCTCGGCCCTGCTCAACGAGCATCCCGGCGTGCCGATGACCGTCATGCCGGCCGGGACCGAAAACCTGGTTGCCCGGCATTTCGGGCTCAGGCGCGACCCGCATGGCCTGGCCAGGCTGATCTCGGCCGGCCGTGCGGTACCGGTGGATGTCGCCGAGGTGGCCGGGCGTCGTTTTCTATTGATGGCCGGATTCGGGTTCGATGCCGATGTTGTGACGCGGCACCATCGGGGGCGAATCTCTCGCTCTGGAGCGATGGGGACCACAAGTCGTCTGGCCTACGTCTGGCCCATCCTCCGCGCCAGTTTCACCTACCGATTCCCGGTGATTACTGTCCGCATTCTGGATCCGGGTTGCGAAGAGACCCTCCGAGGGACGACTGTCTTCCTGTTCAACCTCCCCAGATATGCGCTTGGCCTTCCCTTCGTTCCGATCGCCCGAGACGATGATGGCTGGCTTGACCTGGTCGTTTTCCGCCATCCTGGTCCCTTCCGAGCCTTCTATTATCTCTGCAAGGTCTTCCTTGGCGTTCATTTGACGGATCCGAGCGTCTACCATCGACGGGTCCGGAAGGTGGTCGTAACCTCGCGATCGAGAATTCCGGTTCAGCTCGACGGCGACCCCGCCGGCTCGGTGCTGCCCCGACGTCGAGGAGAACCGATGGTCGTTTCCCAGGGCGTGGAGGACGGTGGAACGTCGCTCCATCGGAAGGAATGGGTCGTTGAGATTCTCCCTTCCTCGCTCTCCATGCTGGTACCGCCCCGACACTTGAAGTCATAGTCAGTCGGAACGCCAGAAGGCAATCGGTCTTCGTTCTGTACTCGCCAACACAGGAGCAGGATGATAGGATCGGCCCTGGATCGAGAGGGATCTCGCGAAAGGAGTCGTCGGATGGGCACGCCCAACCCCGTTGTGATTGGCCCGGCTCGCGTTGGGAAGGCTGGGCCGCTGGCGCTGATCGCTGGCCCCTGCGTGATGGAACCGGGCGGTCTCACACTCCGGATCGCCGCGAGGCTCGCCGAGGTCTGCGGCGAGCGCGGAATCCCGCTCATCTTCAAGGCATCGTTCGATAAGGCCAACCGGACGTCGGGTTCGAGCTTTCGTGGGCCAGGCGTCGAGGAAGGGCTACGCACCTTTGAGAAGGTGAAGGCCGAGACGGGCTTACCTGTGACGACCGACATCCACGAGACGATCCAGGCGGCCCCGATCGCCGAGGTCGTCGATCTGCTCCAGATTCCCGCATTTCTTGCCCGGCAGACGGACCTGCTCGAAGCCGCCGCCGCGACTGGCCGGCCCGTGAACGTGAAGAAGGGACAATTTCTCGCGCCCTGGGATATGCAACACGTCGTCAAGAAACTGAACGCGGCGGGCGCCTCGGGCGTCCTGCTGACGGAGCGAGGGACGACGTTTGGCTACGGCCGCCTGGTCAACGACTTCCGGGCGATCCCTCAGATGAAAGAGACCGGGGCGCCGGTTGTCTTTGACGCCACGCATTCGGTGCAACTCCCTGGCGGCGGTCCTGACGGTGCCGCGTCTTCGGGACAGCGTGAGATGATCCCCACGCTCGCCCGTGCCGCTGTGGCCGCGGGTTGCGATGCCCTTTTCCTGGAGGTCCACCCGGATCCTGATCAGGCGCTCTCGGACGGGCCCAACTCGCTCCGCCTCGACGAACTGCCCGATTTGCTGGATGTGTGCCTCCGCATCCGTGAGGCGATCGCCTGATTGGCCGATTGAGGCCCGGTTCGACGAACCTTCCGGCAATCCGGATCGTATGGCGAAAAGAGGGGGCCGATCGCTCGGCAGGACTCGCCGCGCGCCCCGACTTTTTCGCACAATGGAACGGGAGCAGGCGCGGCGACTCTCGCCCGACCGGCCCGCGTCGATGGTTGTCGCCCGACGGGGGGATTCTTCCTCGACGCTTCTCACCTTCGATCAGGAGTACCGGGCTTGAATCGTCGTCTTCGAATCTGGATCTGGAGTGGGCTTGCGCTGGCCGGTCTCAGTCTGGCCGTGAACTCCGGCTGCGATTACTCGGTGCCCGATAACGACATCGTTGAGAAGGGACGGACCTTTCTGGGGCCGATCCCAGGCTTAAAAGGCCGAGACCGCGACGGAGCGGTCAACAGCATCTCGCCGCGAACCGCCGAGGAGCGGAAAGCCATCCTCGATAGCTCGATCAGCCTGATCGAGCGCGCCTCGATCAAGCCCGGCGGCGACAACTACAAGCTCGCCGTCAATAAGCTGAATCAATATTTCGACGAGGGGACTTCCGAGAAGCTTTACCAGCTCGATCCCCCGGCCCGTGAATATTTGATCGCCCAGCTCGGAAACTCTGCGATTCCCCCATTCCAGTCCAGGGAATGGAACGATCGCGACACCCGACATATCGAAGACTGCATGATGTATTCGAAGATCGCCTCCCGGGTCGCCGGGACTGGTGACGACCTGACGCGAGTCCGAAGGCTCTTTGACTGGATCATCCGACAGGTGCAACTGGTCCCTGCCGGGTCCTTCGGAGGCGGCCGGCGCGGTCCGGCCTTCGCCCGGCCTTATGACGTCCTGATGCGCGGGATGGCGACCGAGTCGGAAGGGTCGGCCTGGGCTGAACGTGCCTGGATTCTCATGGCCTTCTGCCGGCAGCTCGACATCGATGCCGGCCTGCTGACCTTCACCCGGGCGACCGGTGTCGACAGCGTGGTCGCCCGCGAGGAGCCGCAGCCTGGATCGATCCGGCCTCAAAAACCCAGGACCGTCTGGCTCGTCGCTGTTCTGATTGACGACCGGGCGTATCTGTTCGATACCCGGCTCGGTCTCGAGGTGACCGGTCCCAAGGGCCGGGGCCTATCCACGCTCGACGACGTCCTGACCGACCCGACGATTCTTGAGCGGATGAACATCCCGGGCCGCGCCCCCTACGTCGCCAGCCGGGCGGCCCTGCTCAACAGTCCGACAAAGATCGGCGTGCTGATCGACTCCAGCCCCGGCTACTTCGCGCCGAAGATGAGGCTCCTCCAGCGAGAACTCTCCGGCAAATATCGGACGGTCCTCTTCAGCGACCCAGCCGTCCAGCGCGACCATTTTGCCCGCGTACTCGGTCCACATCTCGGGTCGGTCTCGCTCTGGGAGATCCCGCTACAGGTGCAGGTCCGCCTCTTTAACGACGCCGAGTTCGTCCAGGCGATCCAGTATTCGCTTTTCTGGTTCCGGCCCGAATATCCGCTCATCTACGCGAGGGTCAAACAGCTTCGCGGCGAGATGCCGGAAGCGATCAGCGAATATGTCGCATTCCGCAAGGGGGAGAACGTCCCGCTTGCGATCCATCAGAAGGGTGTGTCGAAGGAGAAGCAGCAAACGATTCCGAAAGACGTCCAGGCTGGCCTCGACGTCTACGCGAGCTACTTTCTTGGGCTGGCCCATCTCGAGAACAACAATCTCGACCGCGCCGCCGAAATGTTCCGGCAGGTCGTTGGTTCCGTCCCGCCACCGAGCGGGAAGCGACAACCTTACTATTATATGTTTCAGTGGGGTGCCAACGCAAACCTAGCGCGGATCGAGGAAGCACGACGAAATCCCGGTGCGGCCATCGACTACTACACCCAGCCTGACCCCACGCCGCAGGGTGTTGGCAATCAAATCCGGGCCCGAGAACTGATCTGGCTG
>DAHZZC010000973.1 GCA_027435495.1 Planctomycetales bacterium | reverse complement strand
TCCGAGGTCTCGGCGTGTCGGGCAAGCAGGATTCGGGTCGTTGGCTCGTCTCGATACATCGGTCGTGGCTCCATGGGTCCGATCGACGGCCAGCCACGGTCGGGGCGGCTCTGGCCTGCGCGGAGGACATTCGATAAGCTGTCGGGGGCCCTCAATCCCGGCGCCTGGGCTGTTGGCGTTCATCTCGCGGGGACGTTTTTCCCGCTCGGCCCCTGTCCGGACGATCTCGGGGGATCGATTCGAGACGGTCGCGACGCTCGCGGCCCGACTCGGTTCCCTGTGACAGTTGGAGAAGTGCTCGCGATGGCCGAAGGCAAGAAATACAAAACGATCCTCCTCTTCGGGATGCCCGGCAGCGGCAAGGGGACCCAGGGCGCCATCCTCAACGGGCTCCCCAGCCTGATCCACATCTCGATGGGCGACATCTTCCGCAGGATTCCGAGATACGGCAAGTTCGGCCTGGAGATCGAGCAGTATACCAGCCAGGGCCTGATGGTGCCCGACGACCTGACCTTCCGGATCTTCGAGCGGCACCTCCTGATCATGGAGATGCAGGAGTTGCTCATGCCCGAAATTCACTCGCTCCTGCTCGACGGCCTGCCCCGGACCTTCACTCAGGCCGAGCGGCTCGACCCACTCCTGGACGTGATCCAGATCTTCCACCTGAAGATCACTGACACCAAGCAGGCGATGGAACGGCTCCGGGCGCGAGCCCTGAGCGAGAATCGGCTCGACGACATGAGCGACGAAGTCATCCGCCGCCGGTTGCAGACCTATTACGATGAGACGTTCCAGACACTCAGCTTCTACCGTAGCGACCTGATCTGCGACATCGACGCTGGCGGACGTGCCATCGACGTTCTTCACGACATTGTCCGCCGCCTGACCGAGATCCTCCCGAAGAAGTGAGCGACGCCCGCAGCCCAACACGATCCATTCCGAGAGCCATCCGCAGGAGTACCGTGAGCCCATGGCAAGCACCCAGGCCGGCGAGACGAAGGCCGGCACGCCGGCGGCCGGCTTCCGCCCTTATGTCCTTGATGCGGAATCGCCACCCGAGCTGACCGTGGCGCCCGTCGTGATCGGGACACTCCTGGGCATCCTCTTCGGCGCCTCGTCGCTGTATCTGTTCCTCAAGGTCAGCATGACGGTCTCGGCCTCGATCCCGGTCGCCGTGCTCTCGATCACGATCTTCCGAGGGCTCTCCGGAGCGTTCGGCATCCGTCGGGCTACCATCCTCGAGAATAACATCGTCCAGACGGCCGGCTCGGCCGGTGAATCGATCGCCTTCGGCGTCGGCGCGACGATGCCGGCACTGATGCTCCTCGGCTACGAGCTCGAATGGACCCGCGTCATGCTCGTCGCCGTGCTGGGCGGGCTGCTCGGCATCCTGATGATGATCCCGCTCCGCCGCGCCTTCATCGTGAAGCAGCACGGGACTCTGCCCTATCCCGAGGGTACCGCCTGCGCCAAGGTCCTGATCGTCGGCGAGCAGGGGGGATCGAACGCCCGGACCGTCTTTCTCGGCTTCGGGATTGGCTTCCTCTACCAGATCCTGATGCAGGCGACCCGGTTCTGGGCCGGCGAATGGCAGAGGGCGATCACCGGGATCGCTGGCTACAAGAAGGCCGTCGTCGCGCTCGAGCCCTCGCCGGCACTGCTGGGGGTCGGGTACATCATCGGACCGAGAATCGCCTCGGTGATGGTCGGCGGCGGCCTGCTCACCTCGCTCCTGCTCGTGCCAATGATCGCCTACTTCGGTGAGGGGCTGCCCGGCGCACTGCCGCCCGTCTCGCAGCGGATTGCCGAGATGAGTCCCGGCGCGATCTCAAGCCAGTACGTTCGCTACATCGGCGCGGGGGCCGTGGCCGCAGGCGGCGTCCTCAGCATGATCAATGCCCTGCCGCTGATCTGGGCGTCGATCACCGGGAGCCTCCGCGACCTTCGATCGGGGCGGAACACAGGGCAGGGGGGAATCCCCCGGACCGAGCGTGACCTGCCGATGGCCGTTGTCTTCCTCGGCGCTCTCGGACTGGTCCTCGCCATCGCCGCGTCCCCTCTGATACCGACCGACATTCCCGGCCGGCTCGCTGGCGGCGCAATGGTCGTCCTGTTTGGGTTCCTCTTCGTGACGGTCAGCTCGCGGATCACGGGCGTGATCGGCTCGTCGTCGAACCCGATCTCGGGGATGACCATCGCCACGCTTTTGCTGACCTGCCTGATCTTCGTGATGCTCGGCTGGGTCGGACCACAGTATCGGCTGACGGCGCTCTCCATCGCTGGAGTGGTCTGCATCGCCTCGTCCAACGGCGGGACCATCTCGCAGGACCTCAAGACGGGCTTCCTCGTGGGCGCGACTCCCTGGAAGCAGCAGGCGTCGATCCTGATCGGCGCCCTGGTCTCGGCGGTGGTGATGGGCGGAACACTCCTGCTTCTGAATTCCGCCTACACGACGATCTCGGATAGGCCCGCCGATCTCCCAGCAGTCGCGGCTCCAGCCGACGAGTTGAAAGGGTCTCGAACCGGCCCCGATGGAAAGTCGTATCAAGTCTGGTGGGTGACGACCCCGAGGACCGGCGTTCAGGAGGGCCAGTATCTCGTCGACGAGTCGGGGAAGGCTCGATATCTCGTCGACGCCGGGATCGGTGGCCGGATGACGACGACCGCATCGGGGACGCCGATCCAGAAGTTCAACCCAGCCCAGCCGAGACTTTTCGCCACTCTAATCGAGGGGATCATGTCGGGGAAACTGCCCTGGGGGCTCGTCATCCTGGGGGTGGTCCTGGCAGTGGTCATGCAACTGGCCGGGGTCTCGGCGCTGGCGTTCGCGGTGGGCGTCTATCTACCCCTGGCGACGACCCTGCCGATCTTCATCGGCGGGATGCTCCGCGGCCTGGTCGACCGCCTCCGAGGATTCACCACCGAGGAGGGCGAGACCAGCCCCGGTACCCTGATGTCAACCGGCCTGATCGCGGGCGGCTCTCTGGCCGGAATCATTATCGCGCTTCTGGTCGTGTTCGAGGAGTTCGGCAAATCGATCGACTTCTCCCACAGGGGACCTGGCGGCGAGCCGGAATACTTGATCCCCTCGATCGCCGCGTTCGGGGCGATGTCCGGGGTCCTCTGGCTCGTCGGGCTCTTCGGCAGGCGACCGATCTCGGGCGAATCCGGCAAGGGCGAGGAAGCCCGAGTCGGCGAGATCGCCTGAACACTCGCCTCTGATCGGTCCCGGATTCGCACGCCGGTTCCCCGGTTGGAGAGGTTCGATCTCGATCGACACATCCAAGGGAGACTCATCATGAGATACCGATTGATGGTCGCGCTGGGCCTGGCAACGTTGATGCACGCGATGGCGGACCAGGCCGGAGCCCAGCGATATTATCCCCGCGGCTACGGGGCCTACGGGATGGCCGGCTGGGGCGGCGACCCCGCCGCCGCCTTCATGACCGGCCTCGGTTCCTATTCCCGGGGTGCGGGCGTCTACCAGTTGGATCGCGCGAAGGCCAACGCAATCAACGTCGACACTGCGATTAAATGGAACAAGGCCCTGCGCGAGCGGCAGCGGGCGCTCCGCCAGGATCAGAAGAAGCGCTCGGCCGAGCAGGAGAAAGAGCGTCGCGAGGAACAGACGGTGGCCCGCCTCGAGTCGGGAGCCTCGCTCAACGACATCCTCGACCAGATCTTCGACGCCGACCCCGCTGTTTCCAAGGTCGGTCGCTCGTCGGCCCCGATCAGTCCAGCCGCGATCCGCGAAATCCCGTTCGAGTGGAACTCAGAGGCTCTGACCGCCTGCCTCGACGAACTTACCAGCACCGGTTCGGCCATCCCGGATATCCTCAGCGGCCCCAGGTACCTCCAGGAGCGGAACGCCGTTCGATCGGCTGTCGCCCGTGCCTTCGAGGAGGATAGTCACGGCAACGTCTCGCTCGAAACCCGCAAACGGATTCACGACGCCGTCTCCCAACTCCGCGCGAAGTTCCTTAAAGAAGAGGCCGAGTACAACCCCGGCTACCACGAGGGAATGAACTACCTGACGACCCTCGCCGCAGTCAACCGGATGCTCAACGATCCGAGCATGAAGCAACTCCTGGCCGAGCTTCAGCAAGGGAAGGAACGAACCGTCGGGGATTTGATTTCCTTCATGAACGCCTACAACCTCCGCTTCGGGCTGGCCGAGTCGGACCGACAGCGAGAG
>DAHZZC010000972.1 GCA_027435495.1 Planctomycetales bacterium | reverse complement strand
GTCACGCCCGACGACTGGGAAGCTTACCTAAACTTTGCCGATCGTCACTTCCACCACGGCTCACGATGAGGACGTGGTGACCGACGTCTGAAAGGGCGTCGTCCTTGATCGAATTCCCGATAACCGACCGCCCCGACCACGCCGCCGAGAAATCCGGCCAGGACGATCGGCCACCAGGGTCGGGGCACGGGTCGGATCCTGACGAAGACCGGATTGACGATCGGCGTTGTCTTCATGGCGATCGGTTCGGGCGGCTCCACGATCGGCGCGGGCGCATCGGCAACTTCCTCTTCAAGACCGGGCGGGTCGATCGTCCAGGGTCTGGCGAGCGGTCTCAGCAAGAGTCCGCCGGCCAGCGTCGTTTCGAGCCGGATCGTCGCGAACGGGTGCCGCATCCAGTCGGACGGCTTGTCGGCCTCCGCGGCGATCGCCGGGTCGGATGTCGCCACGACCAGGGAATCGGTCGGCGGTCGGGCGGAGCCCCCGCGTTCTCCTGAAGAATCGTCCATCCACGCGTTCTCCCACGTCGGACGAGCGAGTATCCGGCGTGATTCTCCGGGCTTGCATCTTGGATGCCTTCCGGGAAGTCCGTTGCGGTTTCCTGCCCGAGCCTCGGGTCAAGCTGGGTATGGCCGCGATCCCTCCTGGTTTGATCGTGCGCCCTGTAGGGATTGGTCTCGTTCTGCCGATAGTCTCGATGGAGCGATGAAGCCGTCGCGTGAGAACGGCCGACGCGCCCCGGTCGCCGGGACCCGGGAGGAGAGACGGATGGCGCGGAAGAGGGAAGGCCTGAGGCGGGTCGGTCTGGTCCTCGCGATCGGCGGGGCCCTTTCGATCGGGCCCGGGGCGCGGGCTCAGGATTCCGGCAACCGACCGGGGTGGTCGCCCCCGACCTGGTCGCGGTCCTCGGCCCGCTACGACCGATCGCTCCGCCCGGTCTCATCGAGCTGGGCGCAACCGGCCTCCGCCACACGGATGCCCCTGGCGCCTTCGCCCTCGCCTTCGTCCTCGACATTGCCGCTCGGATCGCCACCGGCGCCCGCTTCACCGGCGCCCGCCTCGGCGGCGCCGTTGCCGCCCGAGGCCGCGCCGGCCTCGGATCGTCCGCCGGTCCTTGGCTCGGTCCCGCCGCCTGGCGCGATCCGGTCGCGGACGGTCCTTCGCGATGAGATCAGCCCGATCGACCTTGCCACGGCGCTCCGCCTGGCCGATGTCCAGAACCCGGATGTTTTGATCGCCCGGCAGCGGGTGGTCGAGGCGGTCGCGGTTCGGCAGCTTACCGTGGCGCAACTTCTGCCGAGTCTTAACGGCGGTGCCAGCTACAACACCCACGCCGGCGTTTTGCAGCAGTCGAATGGGAACATGCTCTCGGTAAACCGAAGCTCGGTTTACGTCGGGGCTGGTTCGCTCGCGGTGGCGGCCGGGACGGTCGCGATCCCCGGCGTCTTCCTCACCGGGAACACGGCCGAGGCGCTCTTCCGGATCCTGATCTCGAAGCAGGTGGTCCGGCAGACGCAGTTCGCCAGCCTCGCGGCGCGGAACCAGGCGTTCCTCCGCACCTGCGTGGCCTATTGCGATCTTCTTCAGGCCGAGGGTCGGCGCGCCATCGGCGAGCAGATCGCTTCCGACGCCGAGCAGGTCGCCAACATCACGGCCCAGTATGCCAGGACCGGCGCCGGGCGTCCCGCCGACGCCAACCGGGCCGCGACCGAGTGGGCTCGCCGACGTGCCGAGGTCCGCCAGTTTGAGGGCGAGATGCTGATGGCCTCGGCCCGGCTCTGCCGGACGCTGAACCTCGATCCCTCGATCCGCCTTCATCCAACTGACGCCTGGGTCGTCCCCAGCCCGATCGTCCCCGATCCGATCCCGCTCCCCGAGCTGATCGCCCTGGCGCTGCTCCAGCGTCCTGAGATGGGCGAGCGGAAGACGGTGGTCCGCGAGGCCCTGCTCGCCCTGCACGGCGCCCGGGCTCTGCCATTCTCGCCGACCCTCTGGCTCGGCTACAGCGCCGGCGGCTATGGCGGCGGCAGTAACCTGGTCCGGCCGATCTTCGGCGGCTTCGGCGGCCGGCAAGATTTCGACGCCATCGCCTACTGGACCCTGCAAAACATGGGCGTCGGCAACGCGGCCTTGATCAACGTCGCAAAGGCTCATCTCGGCGTGACCAAATATGAGGAGCTGGCGATGCTCGATCATATTCGAGACGAGGTTGCCGAGTCGTACGCCCGAACCCACGCCCGATACCAGCAGATCCTCGAGAATGAAGAGGCGGTGCGGGCGGGGATGAAGGGGTTCGCCGAGGACCTTGAACGGATCAAGGAGGCCGCCGGACTCCCGATCGAGGTTTTGAATAACCTTCACCTGAAGGCGCAGGCCGAATTCGACTACCTCGCCTCGATTGTCGATTACAACAAGGCTCAGTTTGAGCTGTATGTGGCGCTGGGGCAGCCCCCGGCGCAATACCTCTCGCGGCCGGTTCCGGTCGAGGGTTTCCCGGCCTCGGACGCCGTCCCGTTCCGCGCCGGTGATGCTCCCCGCCCGCCCGGCGACGCGACTGGCCGGATGATCCGTCCCGAGGGGCCCAATGCCGGTGTCTCCGTGCCGCTGCCGGGTCGATGAGTCGCGGTCCCTGGCCCGCCGTGGATTGTCAGGAGCTCGATCGATCGAGGAGGAGACCGACGGTATGACCCGCGAACGCCCAGGCCGACGGACCGGCCACGCCCGATCCCGACCCGCGCTCGCGCCGGCCTCGGCGGCGGTGCTGGCCCTCGCGGCCATCTCCTCGGGTTGCATGGTCCTGCCGTCTCCGTCGGGGATCGCCGGCTGGCCGACGACCGAGCCCGGATCGAGCGCTTCGGCCCCGACTCCGGCCTACACTCCGGTACGCGCGGCGACGGCCGCGCCGGCGATCGGTAGCCGGACCCGGATCACATCGGCCGTTCGCCCTGGCTCGTTATCATCGGATCCCTCGATTTCCCGGGTTTCGATGGCTCAGCCAGCGCCCTCGACGCCTCCATCGGTCCCGGCGCTGCCGGGAACCGCGGGCTCCTCGGGCGTTCGACCGATCGGTGCCGCACCTGGCGAGGCGACCACAGCCCCGGCCGTCGATATCCGGACGCCCTCAGTCCCGCCGACGGAAGAGTATCCGATTGATCTCGCCACCGCCTTGCGACTGGCCGAGCGCGACAATCCCGTGATTGGTGCCGTACGCGCCCGGATCGGCGAGGCGCTGGCGAATCAGCTTCGGGCCCGGACGGAGATGCTCCCGGATCTCAACGCCGGCGTCGATTACGACGGGCACACCGGCAATTTGCAGCAGTCGAGTGGAAAGATTCTCAATCTTTCGCGACAGAGTGTCTACTTCGGCGGTGGTGCCTATGCGGTGGGGCCTGGCTCGCCGCTGATCCCGGCCGTCTTCATCAACGAGCCGATCGCCAACGCGCTGTTCGACCCGCTCGCGGCTCATCAGCAGGTCGACGCGGCCGAGGCCAACGCCGCCGCGACGACCAACGCCGTGCTTCTGGAGGTCACCCAGTATTACCTCGACCTGCTCGGGGCCGGTGCCCGGCTGGAGGCCGACCGCCGGGGGGTGGTCGAGGCCGAGGAGCTGATGAAAATTGCCGAGCGGTACGCCCAGACCGGCGAGGGCCGCCCTTCCGACTTCCACCGGATTGAGGCCGAATGGCGGATCCGACGCGCCGAGGTCCGCCACGACGAGGAGGAAGTGGCCGTCGCCTCGGCCCGACTCTGCCGCCGGCTGCACCTGGATCCCTCGGTCCGCATTCGACCGATCTCCGAGGCGCTGGAGGTCCTGGCGCTGGTCGATCTGGAGACGCCCACCGAGGAGCTGATCCAGGTGGGTATCGAGCGTCGGCCTGAGGTTCGCTCGTCGTCGGCGGAGGTCTCCGCGAGCGACATCCGGCTGAAGCAGGAGGTGGCCCGTCCGTTCCTGCCGACCCTCTTCCTCGGCTTCAGCGGCGCGGGGTTTGGCGGCGGGAGCAACCTGAACACGCCCCTGGTGGGCAACTTCGCCGGCCGGACCGATTTCGACGTCGCCGCCTACTGGACGCTACTCAACGGCGGTCTGGGCAACCTTCTGCTCCAGAAGCAGAACCGGGCGAGGGTCGGCGAGGCGGTCGCCCAGCGTGCCCGAACGATCGCGCTGGTCCGGCAGGAGGTGGCCTCCGCGCTGGGCGACGCGCGGGCCCGTCTCGAACAGGTCGAGGTCGCCCGAGAGCGGTACGAGGTCGCCGCCCAGGGCTTCCGCCGCGACATCGAGCGGGCTCTCGAGGCCGACCCCAACAAGCCCGGCAATACCCCTCGGCCGATCGAGACGATCAACAGTTTGAAGCTACTGATTGTGGCGCGTCGGATGCTGGTGCGAACGGTCATCGATTACGACCAGGCCCAGTTCCGGCTCTTCGTCGCGATGGGATCGCCGCCGCCGCTGGAGCATCCGGTCGACCCCGGCCACGCGCCGGTGACCATCCAGGCGCTGGCCTCGCCGGTGACCGGGACGCCGCCCGCGCTCCGGCCGCCCGGGATGCAGGGCGAAGGTCCAGGCGCCGGGACGCATCCGAACGACGGCCGGGGGCTGGTCGAGGCCGAGACCGACCTGACGCGAACCCTCGAACGCATGGCCCGCGAGGGTGCCGGCGCGGCGGCTGGCGGGCCGTTCGCGGCGCTCGCCGAGGCGCATCGTCAGTCGATGACCGCCCTGCTCGAATACGACCGGCTCCAGGCGGAGCTCTTCCGATCGGTCACGCCCGGTACCGGGGCCTCAAACCCATCGGACCAGGTCGACCGCCTGCTGAAGCTGGCCGAGGCGCACCGAAAGCTGATGCGGTCGAAGGTCGACTACGACGAAACGCTCTGGGGCCTGGTCCGAACGCTCGGCGCCGGGACAGCCGGCTCCTCTTCCCAGGCGATCGAGGCCAGTAAAGCAAGTATCGCATCAGGATCGACCGGCTTGGCGAAATGACGGGCGAAGCCGGCCTCGCGCGACTGTCGACGGACATCCGCCTCCGACTGGCCCGAGACGGCGACGAGTATCCGCAGTCGCGCGACAATCGCCTGGTTGCGACACACCCGGCGCGCCAGTTCGTGGCCGTCGATACCGGGTAGGTCGAGGTCCGAGAGGATCGCGCCGGGCTCGAACGCCGCCGCGATCGCCAGGGCCGATTCGCCATCGGCCGCGGTCCGGACCTCGTAGCCCTCGTGGCTGAGAATCAGGGCCAGTCCCTGGGCCGAGGACGGGTCATCGTCCACGACCAGGATCCGGCGGACCGCCAGGCACGCGTGATCGGGCCGGTCAGGGGAGGATGGATCCACAGGTCACCTCCGTGCGTTTTCCGCGACGCCCCACGATCAACGGGGAGCCATTTCCTGCCGATGGGCCGCGGCCCAGAACCAGGCCAGCGGTATTAATACCTCCTTATACGCGGAATCAGGGCCCGACCGCAAGGGCCCGGCGGCAGATTCGCCGATTCGCCGATTCGCGGCACCAGGTCGTCTGCGGCTATCGAGAGATGAACAGGTCGATCACGATCGCGAGGCCCAGCGCGATCATCCCGGCGCCGATGAAGAGGTCGGGGGTCCACTCGCCGTGTCGGTAGGGCTCGCCGCGATCGGCGCGTCGCATCAGGCGGAAGTGGTGGATTGTGGCGATCACGTTGATCGCCACGCCGAAACCGGCGAGCGCCAGGCCGATCCACATCGGAAGCCGGGGCGCTGAGTCCGGAAAGCCCTTGCCGTGCTCGTTTTTTACGAGAAAAACGTGGAACCGGGCGATCACGAACCCGAGGCTCATGGTCCCCAGTCCCGTCCGGATGTAGGCGACGAACGTTCGCTGGGCCGCCATCCGCATCTGGGCGTCAAACGGCTCGGAGCGCGAGGGGGTTTCGTCGGCCATTGGGGTCGCTCCGGTTGGTGGGATCGCTTGATCTCCCCTGGCCATTTTATCGCCGTTGCGGCGGGATCATCCGCTCCGGTCGCGGTCGCGCTGGTCCGGATCGTGGTCGTCGTCTTCGGGGCCCTGATCCTCGTCGGGACCCCCCTCGCCGCCCTCGCCGCCGCCCTGCTGGTCGTACTCGCGCTCGGCCTCCTCAGGGTCGCGGGGTTCGGACGGGTTGCCTCGAATCATCAGAGCGTAAAGCGCGGGGACGACGAATAGCGTGGCCGGTTCGCCCGCGAGCAGGCCACCCAGGATGGCCCGGCCCAGAGGCGCGTTCGACTCGCTCCCCTTCTCCAGGGCCAGCGCCGTCGGGATCATCGCGAAGAAGGCGGCCAGGGCGGTCATCGTCACGGGCCGGACCCGCATCTCGGCCGCCTTCCGAATCGCCTGCACGGGCGAGAGGCCCTCGCTCTTGCGCAATTCCTGGGCCACATCCGTCATCAAGACGGTGTTCGCCACCTTGATCCCGACGCTGAAGATGATCCCCAGCAACGACTGGACGTTGAGCGAGGTCCCCGTCAGCCAGAGCGCCGGCCAGACGCCGATGAGGATCAGCGGGACCGCGATCAGGACGCAGAGCGGGACCATGAACGACTTGTCGAGCGCCACCATCATGAAGTAGATGATGACGACGGCGAGCGTCAGGCCGATCCCGAGATTGCGGAACATCTGGTTCATGCGAGCATATTCGCCGGAGAGCTCGATGGTGGTCCCTTCGAGGGTATGCTTGTCGTCGGAATCGAGATCGAAGGCGCTCCAGATGGTCCCCTGGCTGCTGCTGTTCTTCTTCTTCTGGATCCGTCCGAACCGGCCGTCGATGACGTCGTAGATCTGCGAGGCGACGTGGCCGAGGTCGGGGCCGCTGAGCGTCACGCCGACGTTGAGATCCATCGTCGGCAGGATGTCCTGGTGGGTGATCTCGGTCGGGATGCTGTCCCGGCTGACCTGCACGAGGCTGCTGAGCATCACCGGGGCGGGATTCTGGTGGTCCTCGTCCCGCTCCAGCCCGCGGACGATCGCGTTCTGCTGGGGCGCCTCGATTCGACGGTCGACCCGGTGCTGGTTGATCCCGGTGACCGGGACGTCGAGCAGCGTCTGGATCGACTCGACCTTGTCCTGCGGGAACTGGACGCCGACGAAGTACTGGTTGCCGTTGTGCTCGTCGATCCAGAAATTGGTCTTGTTGTACTGGATGCTCGAATTGAAGGCGGCGATCACGGCGCGCATGACCTCCGACTGGCTCAGGCCGAGGTCGGCGGCCTTGGCCCGGTCGACGGTGATCGTGTACTGCGGGTAGTCGAGCCGCTGGATGATCCGGCAGTCGACGACGCCGTCGATGTTGGCGACCACCCGACGGATCGCGTCGGCGATCCGGTGGGCGGTCTGCTGCTGCTTCCCCTTGACCCGGATGTTGATCGGCGTGGTCTTCCCCTCGTTGAGTGCTCCGTGGATCAGGCCGCCGGCGTTGAAGGAGAACTCCAGGTCGTGGAACTTCTCCTCCTTCGCGAACGCCTCGCGGAGCAGGTCGGCGTACTCGTACGAGCCCTTCGACCGCTCCTCGGTGAGCTGCACGCGGACGATGCTGTCCATCTTGCCCGCGTTCTGGGTGTAGGCGCTGGACCAGTCGGGCGTCACACCGATCTCGGAGACGATCAGCTTGACGTCCTCCTTCGGGATCCGCGCCCGGAGGAACTTCTCCACCTCGTCGATCCGGTCGTTGGTCACGCGGAGGCGGGTCCCGCTCGGGGCCCGGACGTACATCTCGAACGAGCCCGAGTCGGCCATCGGGAAGAACTCGCGGCGCATCGGCATCGCGAAGATGACCAGGACGATCGCTAGCAGGCCATAGGCGACGATCACGGTCAGCCCCCGGTGGGCGAGCACCCGTTCGAGTAGCTTGCCGTACTCGCGGATCCAGAGATCGATGAACCCCTGCCACTTGTCGAACGCCTGGCCGACGAACCCCCGATCCCGCCGGCCTCGCCCCTCGGCCTCGTGCTCCCGATCCTTGGGCTTGAGCCAGGCGGCGGCGCAGGTGGGGATCAGGGTCCGCGAGAGGATGTAGGCGGTCGTCATCGCGAAGGCGACCGAGAGGGTCATCGGGGAAAAGAGGAACGAGGTCATCCCCGGCATGACCGCAAGCGGCGTGAGGACCAGCAGCGTGCTGAGGCTGGAGACCAGCTCGGGAAGTGCGACCTCGCTCGCCCCCTTTAGCGCCGCGACGTCCGGCGGCAGGCCCTGCTCGAGGTGGCGATCCGTGTTCTCCAGGCAGATGATCGCGCTATCGACCATCGGCCCGATCGCCAGCGCGAGGCCCGAGAGCGTCATCACGTTGATCGTCTGGTTCGCCAGGTAGAGGAAGATCATCGCCGAGAGGACGGAGAGCGGGATCGTCATCACGGCGATGGCGGTCATCCGCCACTGGCCGAGGAACAGCAGGATCGTCAGCGAGCAGAGCCCGGCGCCAAGGATGCCCTCGGTCGCGAGGCTCTTGATCGACTGCCGGACGAAGACCGATTGGTCCATGATCAGGTCGAGCTTCACCGGGTGGCTCAGCTCCCCCTCGATCTCCGGCAGCCGCTCGCGAAGCTGGTCGATGACGCGGAGCGTGCTGGCTCCCTTTTGCCGCATGACCGGAATATACACCTGCTTCCGGCCGTCGACGCGGACGATGGTGGTCTGAATCATCGCGTCGTCGGTCGGCACGGCAACGTCGCCGAGAAAGGCGCGGTTGCCGTGCTCGGTCCGTAGCGGGATCTCGCTCATCTTGGGAACTTCCTTGAACAGTGCGTTGCTGTTAAGGAAGTAGTCGCGGTCGCCGACGATCAACTCGCCGGTCGGCAGGAAAATGTTCCCCAGCTCGACGGCCCGCATCACGTCGACCGGCGAGAGGTTGCGCGCCTGCATTCTGTGCCGGTCGAGGTAGAGCTGGATGGCGCGGATCTTGCCGCCGAAGACCACCGGGGAGACGGCGCCCCGGATGGTCATGATCCGGTTGCGGACCTCGTACCGGCCGATGTCATAGAGGGTCTTCTCGTCGGCGTCCTGGCTATTGAGTGCCACGAGGCAGGCGGGGGTGGTGCTGGTCGGGTCGAAGGCCATGGTGACCGGCGGCAGAGTGCCGGGCGGCATGTACTGCAAGACCGACTGGGCCCAGGAGAGCACCGAGGCCAGCGCCTCGCCCTCGGAGACCTCGGGTTGGAAGTAGTTCCGGACGATGCTGGCCCCGAGGATCGACCGCGATTCCTGCCGGGCGAGCCCCTCCGCCATGTCGGTCCAGCGCTCGATCCGGTTGGTGATGTCCATCTCAACGTCGCGCGGCGGCATCCCGCTGTAGAACGTCAGCACCTGCACGGCCGGGCTCTTGAACGTCGGCAGGATGACGATCGGGATCATGAACGTCGAAATCACGCCGATCAGCAGGATCGTCAGCGCGAAGACGGTCACCGCCCACGGGTTCATCATCGAGGCCCGAATCAGCCCTCTCATGGTCCACCCCTTCGCCATCGGTCGATCGGGACAACGATCGGGCCCCCGACCGATTTCGCGACCGGGGCATGGCCGTGGAGTCAGCAAATCGCGGGCCGGAACGGCGAGGCGATCGCCGACGGCGAAGGTATCTGGCGAAGGCGTGTCGGCGAGCGGACGGCGCCGTCCCTGGCCTCGGATGGATCGGGTTCCCGCGACACGCCGGATGCGGCGGGCACGCCAGTTGCTACGTTTTGGGAGCCGGCCGAACCCGCGGCCCGCGCCGCGAAGGTGTGAGGCGGGAATCGGCGCGCGGCGTCGGCGCTCGACGTCCGGTCTGCGGAGGCCCCAGACGTGTCCACTCCCACGGCGGAATCCGAGCGGCGAACCTCAGAAGACGATCGGTACGAACCAGAGACCGAGACCTCCGGCGGGTCATCGTGGAGTTGGTCCACCATCGCCCTGATGGTCGCCGGCGGCGCCATCCTGGTCCTGGGGGCGCTCTGGTGGGCCGACCGCAACCGGAGCACCGTCTCCGACCAGGGAAACGGTCGGGGCGCCGCTGGTAAGTCGCAGGAGGACGAGTCCCAGAACAAGGCGGCGCTCCGGGTCAAGGTGGTCCACCCGCAGCAAGGGGGAATGACCCGGACCACGACCATGCCCGGAACGCTCCACGCCTTCCAGTACGCCGACCTCTTCGCCAAGGCGTCAGGATATCTGCGCGCCCAGGTGGTCGACATCGGCGACACGGTCGAGAAGGGGCAGCTACTCGCCGAGGTCTACGACCCCGAACGGCACCAGCAGGTCCAGCTCGCCGCGGCCGAGGTGGAACGGTGGAAGGCCGCGATCGCCCAGGCCGAGGCCCGCAAAACGGCCGCCGAGGCCGCCGTCTCCGCCGCCGAGGCCGAAATCGCGGTCAACCAGGCCGAGGTCAGCCGGGCCGAGGCCCTCCGCCGGTTCCGCGAGAAGGAGTACCTCCGCTACATCGAGCTCGCCCGCCACCAGGCCGTCGACCAGCGCGTCGCCGATGAACGCGAGGAAGAATTCGAATCCACCAAGGCCGCCGAGGAGCGCGCCAAGGCCGCCGTGAAGGCCGCCAAGGCCGACCTCGCCAAGGCCATCGCCCAGGTGATCTCCGCCGAGGCCGACATCCGCCGCGAACGCGCCGAGCTTCGCGTGGCGCAGGAACGACTGACCCAGACTCAGATCCTTGCCAATTACACCCGGATCACCTCACCATATTCCGGCGTGGTCACCCAGCGAAACTTCCACGACGGCGACTTCATCCGCGAGGCCATCCACGGCGACGTCCTCCCGATCCTCCAGGTGGCGCGCACCGACCTGATCCGATGCATCGTCTACATTCCCGACCGCGACACTCCCCTGCTCGACCGCGGCGACCCGGCCGTTGTCCGGATCGATGCGCTCGGCGGCGAGGAGTTCAAGGGGGTCGTCACCCGCTTCTCGGGGTACGAACTGCCGACCAACCGGACCATGCGGACCGAGGTCGACCTCCCCAACTCCTCCGGCCGGCTCCGGATCGGAATGTATGGGGCCGTCTCGATCCTCCTCGAGCCGCCCTCGAACTTCCTCACCATCCCCTCGAAGGCGCTCAAGGAATTGCAGGGGAGCAGCGGAAGCGTCTACGTGGTCGAGGACCAGCACGCCCGACTCCGTCCGATCCAGATCGGCCGCGACGACGGGATTCGGTGCGAGGTGCAGTCGGGACTCTCGACCGACGACCAGGTGATCGTCCAGTACACCGGTTCGATGGAGGACGGCGAGCCGGTGATCCCCGAACCGACCGGCGACGTCGACGGCCAGGGGCCGGGCAGCAAGGCCAGCGGCGGCGGGCGCGGAGCGCAGCGAGAGGAATCGAGCAGCAAGAAATCCTGACCCGCCGGGAGACGTCGCGATGGACGATCCGAGGCCGACCGAGCAACCGCCCGACTTCGGCCAGGATCTCGCCTTCCAGCGCAGGGAGTGGCGGGCCGAGCGAATCGGATGGCTCACCATCGCCGGACTGGTCCTCGCGGCGATGCTCGGCCTGCTCGGCGACGGCCCGCTCAGCTCGACCTCGGCCGACTCGCCCGACGGCTCGATCCACCTGATCTACCAGCGATTCGGCCGGATCACGGCGACGCAGGCGATTCGTCTCCGGTTCCGGCCGGTCGCGGATGAAGACCGTCGCTATCGCGTCTGGATCTCGGGCGCCTATCGCGACGCCAACCGGGTCCCCGAGGTCAGCCCGACCCCCGAGCACGTCGAGGACGACCGCGGCCGGGTCGTCTATGTGTTCCGGGCGCTCCAGATCGAGCGATCCACCGAGGTGACGTTCTACGTCCAGCCGAGGGCGGCCGGCATCTGCTCGGGACAGATCGGGCTGGTCGGCGGCGATTCGGTCGCGTTCCGGCAGTTCATCTACCCGTGAGGCGAGGTCCGGCCGATGTCCTCGGTGATCCACGCCGCCGCCGTTTATCTGCTCTTCTGGGTCTCCCTGCGCATCGCCGGGCGCAGGACCCTCTCGCAGATGACGAACTTCGACCTGATCCTGCTTCTCTTCATCAGCGAGTCGGCCCAGACGAGCATGATGGGAAGCGACAACTCGCTGACGAACACGATGCTCGTGATCGCGACGCTGATCGGGATCAACGTGTCCACCTCATTGATCCAGCGGCGATGGCCGGCGCTGGGTCGGTATTTCGACGGGCTCCCGCTGGTGATCGTCGCCGATGGCCGACCGTTTTTCGACCGGATGACCATGGCCCGCGTCGACGAGGCGGCCGTGCTGGCCGCCGCTCGAAATGGTCCGGGATTGGAGCGAATGGACCAGATCAGGTACGCCGTCCTCGAGCGTAACGGTGGGATTAGCATCATCCCGAAGGAAAATTCCGAACGCTCGAATCCATCGGGTCCGTCCTCGATCTGATATCCTGGATCGTGATGGATCCGGAGACAGCGAGGAGATCGCCATGCGAAGGTTCCGGTTCTCGATCGCGGGACTGATGGGGATCGTGCTGATCGCGGCGGTCGGGACGGCACTCTACCGGGCGCCGATGTCGTTCCGGGCGGGCCCGATCTTCCTGGCGACGATCGCCGCATTGTCGCTGGCGGTCGTCGCGGCGATCGAGAGAAGAGGGGCGCGTCGGGCCTGGTGCCTGGGGTTCGCTGTCTTCGGATGGGGCCACCTGGCCCTGGCGGTCCTGGCGCGGCCGTTGCCGGGTCCCTCGCTGGCGACCTCGCAACTGCTCGTCAAACTTCGGCCGATCCTGGCCCCCTCGACGTTTAGCCGCCCGGCCTACCTCTGGTTGGTCAAGGAGGCCACCTCGAGGCCGACGCCGAAGACGCCTTCCTGATCGCCGGCCATTGCCTGCTGACCGTGCTGACGATGGGCCTCGGCTCGATCGCGGCGCCGAGGATCGCCGAGGCCGATGCCCACCGCCCCAACGGGTAGCACGGAGAGATGGAACACGAAAATCCCGAAAGACACGAAAAGGAGAGAGACCTGATCGAAGGTCAATCGCCGGGCGAACCGAGGAGGTCGGCCGGTCTGTCTGTGATCCTGCCGCTTTTTGTGTTTGAGTTCTCTCGATATTGCGGGATCACTCCGGGAACTGGTAGAGCGTGTAATCGACGGCGCCGAGCCGTTCGACCGGCAGGGCGAGGCGGGCGAGCAGGTGGAGCGCCCGGCCCTCGGGATCGTCGTCGGGCGCGTCGGCCTCTTCGGGCAAGGGCTCGCCCGCGTCCTCGATCATTTCGCCCGACTGGACGAGCCATCGCCGCCTCAGGACGCCGTCGA
>DAHZZC010000971.1 GCA_027435495.1 Planctomycetales bacterium | reverse complement strand
ACCTCGACAGCGTCCTGAGCAAGGGGTGAGCCCAATGGACTTCCATCCGGATCGCGACCTGCCGCTCTCCTGGCAGCACGCCAGGGCGCTCACGCGCCGGCAGTTCCTCAAGCAGTCGCAAACGGGCCTGGGCGCCCTCGCGCTGGCGTCCATGCTCGGCCGCGATTCCCGGGGCGAAACGCCCTCGGCCGACAACCCCATGGCGCCCCGCCCGCCGCACTTCGCCCCAAAGGCAAAGCGGGTCATCTATCTGCACATGTCGGGCGGGCCGCCACAGCAGGAACTGCTGGACGACAAACCGGAGCTGGTCAAGCATCACATGCAGCCCTGCCCCGACGTCCTGCTGAAGGGCCAGAAGTTCGCCTTCATCAAGGGCCATCCCAAGCTCCTCGGTTCGCCGTACAAATTTGCCCGACACGGACAGAGCGGAGCCTCGATCAGCGAGCTACTGCCGAACCTCGGCTCGATCGCCGACGACATCGCAATCGTCCGATCGATGTGGACCGATCAGTTCAACCACGCTCCGGCCGAACTGTTCCTCTTCACCGGCTCGCAGCGGAACGGCGGGGCGGCGATGGGCTCGTGGATCACCTACGGACTCGGAACCGAAAACCAGGATTTACCCGGCTTCGTCGTCCTGATCAGCGGCGGAACCGATCCCACCGGCGGCAAGGCGCTCTGGAGCACCGGCTTCCTGCCGAGCGTCTACCAGGGCGTGCAGTGCCGGACAGTCGGCGACCCGGTGCTTTATGTCAGCGATCCGAAGGGGATGGAACGGTCCGACCGTCGGCGGACTCTCGACGCCCTCCGCCATCTGAATGAATACGAGCTTTCCGAGTTCGGCGACCCCGAGACGCTCACCCGAATCAGCCAGTACGAACTGGCGTTCCGGATGCAGATGGCGGTCCCCGACGTGATGGAGATCCGCCAGGAGCCGGCCTCGATCCTCGAGGAATACGGCGCGACGCCGGGGGGCTCGTCGTTCGCGAACAATTGCCTGCTGGCGCGCCGGCTGGTGGAGCGGGGTGTGCGATACGTGCAGCTTTTCGACTGGGGATGGGACTGCCACGGAACCGGCACCAGCGACGACATCGTCAAGCACCTCCCGATCAAGTGTCGCGAGATCGACCGCCCGATCGCGGCGCTGGTGAAGGATTTGAAGCGCCGGGGGATGCTCGACGACACCCTGATCGTCTGGGGCGGCGAATTCGGCCGGACGTCCATGAACGAGGCGCGGGGCGGCTCGAAGTTCCTCGGCCGCGACCACCACCCGCACTGCTTCTCGATCTGGATGGCCGGCGGCGGGATCAAGCCGGGGATCACCGTGGGTGCCACCGACGAGCTGGGCTACCAGATCGTCGACAATCCGATCGGCATTCACGATCTTCAGGCGACGATCCTGCACCTGCTGGGCCTCGATCCCTGGAAGCTCACGTACCCCTCGCTGGGCCTCGACAAGAAGCTGATCGGCCCCGAGAACACGGCGAAGATCCGCAAGGAGTTGCTGGCGTAGGAAGGCCGTCGCGGGTTGGCAATCGGTGAGGGACGTCGGAACCATGAGCCTCGAAGCGAGCCTCGACCGCGCCGCCTCGGCGATTGCCAGGGCCGACGCGATCCTGATCGGCGCCGGCGCCGGGATGGGCGTCGACAGCGGTCTCCCCGACTTCCGCGGCCCGCAGGGCTTCTGGCGCGCCTATCCGCCGTATGAGAAGCTCGGCTTGCCGTTCGCAGCGATCGCCAACCCGCGATGGTTCGTCCAGGACCCCGAACTCGCCTGGGGCTTCTACGGACACCGGATGGGCCTCTATCGACGGACCGTTCCCCACGAGGGCTTCACCATCCTCCGACGATGGGCCAACCGAATGCCTAGCGGCGGGTTCGTCTACACGTCGAACGTCGACGGCCACTTCCAGCGCGCGGGCTTCGATCCCGATCGCGTGGTCGAGGTCCACGGGACGATCACCGCGATGCAGTGCCTGAAACATTGCGGCGTCGGTCTCTTCCCGTCCGAGCCCTACGAGGTGGAGATCGACGAATCGACGATGCGGGCCGTCCCGCCGCTTCCCTCCTGCCCGAATTGCGGGGGCGCGACGCGCCCCAATATCCTGATGTTCGGCGACGGCGGCTGGGATTCGTCGCACTCCGATTCGCAACATCGCCGGCTGGCCGCCTGGCTACGCGGGCTCGACGGCGCCTCGATCGTCCTTGTTGAGATGGGGGCCGGTCTGGGCGTCCCGACGATCCGGCTCATGAGCGAAGACTTCGTCGACCAGCTTGGCGCCACGCTGATCCGGCTCAACACCCGGGAGCCCGACGTCCCGGCCGGTCAGATCGGACTGCCGATGGGAGCGCTGGATGCGCTTCGGGCAATCGATGAGCGGCTGGGCGACGGCGATCGAGAAAGCGCGACGCGGCGTTGATCGGGGGCCCGGGTTCCCGTGTAATGGCGAGAATCCAGGAGGACCACGACGATGTACGGGACTCGCGACCTGATCCACCCGCGCGACGAGATCGTGCGGACCATGCAGCGCATCTATGGATACCGGATGACCACCACGTCCGGCGGCAATCTCTCGATCCTCGACGACGACGGATCGATCTGGATCACACCGGCGCGGGTCGACAAGGGGAGCCTCCGCCGCGAGGATATCGCCCGCGTCCTCCCGGACGGTTCGGTCGAGGGACCGCACCGGCCGTCGTCGGAGTTCCCGTTCCACCGGGCGATTTACGAGGCCCGGCCTGATATCCGGGCGATCGTCCACGCCCACCCGGTCGCCCTCGTGGCGTTCAGCATCTGCCGGCGCGTCCCCGACACCCGACTGCTTCCCCAGTCGCGGAAGGTCTGCGGTCCCGTCGGGTTCGCTCCGTACGCCTTGCCGGGCAGCGAGATGCTCGGCCAAAACATCGCCGCGGCGTTCGCCGAGGGAACACACTGTCTCGTCCTCGAGAACCACGGGGTTGTTACCGGAGGCGACACGCTGGCGCGGGCCTTCGAGCGATTCGAGACCCTGGAATTCGCTGCCAGGATCCTCATCAAGGCGAGCACCCTCGGACCCGTCCACTACCTGACCGACGACGAGGCCGACCGACCCCGCCCGGCCGCGGACGGTTCTGACGAACCCCGCACCGGACCGGTCACCAGCCGGGAAAAAGAACTGCGGGCGCAGCTCTGCGAGTTCGTCGCCCGAAGCTACCGACAGCGACTGATGATCAGCACCGTCGGCACCTTCTCCGCCCGACTCGACGCCGATTCGTTCCTCATCACCCCCCATCGGACCGATCGCTGCGATCTCGGGCCGGCCGATATCGTCCTCGTGCGACGCGGGCGGCCCGCGGAGAGGAAGGCGCCGAGCAGTTCCGCCCGGATCCACCTCGCCATCTACGAGGCCCACCCCGAGGCCCAGGCGATCGTCAACGCCTATCCGGTCAACGCGACCGCGTTCGCCGTCACCGGCAAGCCGATCGAGACGCGGACGATCCCCGAGAGCTACGTCTTCCTCCGCGACGTCCCCCGTATCCCCTACGCCGATCGGTTCGGCGACGGCTCCGCAATCGCCGGTCGGACCTCGCTGAAGTTTCCCGTCACGATCCTGGAAAACGACGGCGTACAGGTCGTCGGGACCAGCATCCTGGACGCCTTCGACCGGCTCGAAGTCCTCGAATCGACGGCCGAGGCGATGATCAACGGCCTGGCCCTGAACGCGGGCGTCATTCACCGGATGCCCGACGACGTCATCGCCGACCTCGAACGAGCGTTTGGGCTTGGATGAGTTTTCGGTTTCAGACGGTCCCAGGGAGCGAAGTGACCCGCGACTCCGACCTGGCCCGGTATTGCTGACCGTCCCGACGGAAATCAGGAAGAGACCACCGTGATGCCCGATCCGATCGCGATCGTCGGAGCTGTCGTTCTGGCGCTGGTGGTCTCTGGCGCGGTTGCGGGGATCGCGGGGCGGTTTGGGAGGGTTGCGTCGGATCTCGGGAGGATCGTCGCGGTCGGCGCGGGATTCTACCTCGGCTGTGGATGGCTCGGGATCGTCCCGCGGTGGTCGATCCGCGAGGACATGGATCGGCTCCTCAGTCTGGTGATGCCGGCCGTTTTGATCGTTGAGGTCGTGGAGGCGCTGCCGGGGAGGCCTCGATGGCTCGTCCGGATGGGCCGGCTGGTCGTCGCTGGGCTCGGGGCACCTGTCCTCCTGAGGGGCTCCGTCTATCTGTCGACGTCGTGGACGCCGACCTTCGCTGTTCTCGTGTTTGTTGCCATCGGGGCGGTCGAGGCGATGGAGTGGAGCCTGGTGACGCAGCGGGGGACGGATTTTTCTCTCTCGATCGCGATGGCGATCATCATCGGCGCGGCTTCCCTCTCGAACGCCCTGTCGGGCTACCTTGGAGCGGGCGAGGCGGGGATGGTGCTCTCGGCCTCGGTACTGGGCGGGTCGGTCGCGCGGTCGCGATCGATCGGCGTTGCGATCGTCGGGCTGGCCTCGCTGCTGACAATCGGCCACTTCTTTGGTGGGCTCAGCGCCGATCACGCGGCAACCCTTGCCGCCGCTCCGATGCTTGCCTGGGCGACCGGACTGAGTCGGCTCCCGGCGACCGCTCGCGGGGTCTTGCGGGTTGCACTGGTCGCGGCGGTTGCCGCGGGGGTGGTTGCCGACGCCGGGCGTCGATTCGTTGAGGCGGGCGGTCTTGCCGTCGCTGCTGGTGCCGAGGGCCCTTG
This sequence comes from Planctomycetales bacterium, assembly GCA_027435495.1. Lineage (GTDB taxonomy): Bacteria > Planctomycetota > Planctomycetia > Isosphaerales > Isosphaeraceae > JAKAUH01. The sequence goes on along the minus strand of DAHZZC010000971.1, from coordinate 2,813 downwards.
ACATCCACGCCGGTATGGCCGATGTTCAATATCGTTCCAACCTTCTCGGCGGAGGGCGGCGGTATGGGCTTCCTGTTGCGATCGATCCCCGGGCGACGGGCCATCTTTGGCCTCTGGCTCGCGACCCTCGCGGTCGGAGCCTCTGCGCAGGCCGGCGATGCCGGCCGTTCGGAGGAGGAATTCTTCGAGGCGAAGGTCCGGCCGGTGCTGGTCGAGCATTGCCTGGAATGCCACGGTGCCGAGAAGTCGAAGGCCGGTCTGCGGCTCGACGCGCGCGAGGCGATGCTCCGCGGCGGCGACGGCGGACCAGCGGTTGTCCCGGGAAAGCCGGACGAAAGCTCGCTGGTCTCCGCGATCCGGTACGACGGCGACGTGCAGATGCCGCCCAGCGGCAAGTTGAAGGAAACGGAGATTGCCGCCCTGAGCGAGTGGGTCCGCCGGGGTGCCCGATGGCCCGCGTCCCGGCCGGGCGACCTCCCGATATCGACCTCGGCGCCAGCCTCGGTTTCCGTCGATGTCGAGGCGCGGGCTCGGTCGTTCTGGGCGTTCCGACCGATCGAGGATCCGGCACCACCCGATGTCCGCGGCCAGGACTGGCCGACGTCGCCGATCGACCGGTTCATCCTTGCCCGGCTCGAAGGCGAGGGACTCTCGCCGTCGCCCGAGGCTGACCGCGCCACCCTGATCCGCCGGCTCTCGTTCGACCTGGTCGGCCTGCCGCCCTCGCCGGAGGAAGTCGAGGCGTTCGCGAACGACACCGCCCCCGACGCCTACGATCGGCTCGTCGAGCGCCTGCTGGCCTCGCCGCATTACGGCGAGCGATGGGGACGGATCTGGCTCGATATCGCCCGGTACGGCGAGGACCAGGCGCACTCGTTCCAGCCGAGACTCTACCCGTTCGGCTACCGATATCGCGACTGGGTCTTCCGGGCGATCAATCGAGATATCCCGTACGACCAGTTCCTCATCGAGCAGATCGCCGGCGACCTGGTCGACGGCCCCGAGACGTCGCGGATCGAGCGGCTGGAGGCCCTGGGGTTCCTCGCCTGCGGGCCGGTCTACTACGGCGACGCGAAGAAACTCGACCAGTATGACGACCGGATCGATACGATGTGCCGCGGCTTCCTCGGTCTGACCGTCGCCTGCGCCCGATGCCACGATCACAAGTACGACCCGATCCCAACCGCCGATTACTACGCGCTTCAAGGCGTCTTCGCCAGCACCGAATATGTCGAGGTGCCCGCGGCGCCCCGCGAGCAGGTGGAGGCGTACGACCGGGCCATGGCGGTGATCGACGCGAAGGAAAAGGCGATCACGGCGGCCGTCCGCGCCGAGGCGAAGAAGCAGGGGAAGACCGTCGCGGGCGGACAGCTCAAGGCCTTCGAGCGGATGCTCACTGGCGAGGCGAAGCGCTTGATCCAGACGATGCGGTCCGAGCTGAACGAGATGAAGAAGAAGGCGCCGGCGAAGTATCCGGTGATCCACGCGCTGGCCGATGCCCCGAAGCCGGTCGACATGCCGGTCCTGGCCCGCGGGAATCCGAAGGCGCCCGGGGCGAAGGTGGCGCGGCACTTCCTCGGGGCGCTCGGCGGTGCGGCGTTCCGCCAGGGGAGCGGCCGGCTCGAACTGGCCCGGGCGATCGCCAGCCCCGACAATCCGCTCACGGCTCGGGTGATGGTCAACCGGATCTGGCAGCACCGCTTCGGCCGGGGACTCGTCGCAACCGCAAGCAACTTCGGGGCGATCGGCGAGCGACCGAGCCACCCTGAGCTACTCGACTGGCTCGCCCGACGGTTCATCGAGTCGGGGTGGTCGCTCAAGGCGCTCCATCGCGAGATCGTCACGTCGTCGACGTACCGGCAATCCAGCCGAGCCGCCTCTTCCTCGGCCGACCGCGACCCGGGGAACGTTCTGCTCGGCCGGATGAACCGGCGTCGGCTCGACGTCGAATCGTGGCGCGACGCCATGCTCGCGGTCGCCGGCCGGCTCGACAAATCGATCGGCGGGCCTTCCGTTGAGCTGGAACAAGCGGAGAATGGCCGACGGACCGCCTACGCGAAGATCAGCCGGCACGACCTCGCCGGGATGCTCCGCCTCTTCGATTTCCCCGACCCGAACATCACCAGCGGCGGCCGGGTCGAGACGACCGTCCCGTTGCAGCAGCTTTTCGTTCTCAACAGCGAGATGATGGCGGCCTCAGCGCGGGCGGTCGCCGCCCGCCTGCACCAGCCTGGCGAGACCACACCCGACGATTCCTCTCGAATCCGACGCGCCTATCGCCTGCTCTACGCCCGAGTGCCGAGCGATCGCGAGATCCGGATCGGCCTGGCCTACCTCCACGCGAACGACCCTACCGAGACAGCCCGCCCCGACCTCAGCCGATGGGATCGATACGCCCAGGCGCTCCTCGCCGCGAACGAATTCGCGTTTGTGGATTGAGCTTTCGGTTTTCCGCTTTCGGTGAAGAAATCAAAATCTTATCGAACCAGGGACCGCCACGCCTGGGGCCTCGCCTTGCCGTTCACCGGGGCGAACTGGGTAGAATGATCGTTGTAACATCACCCCTCCGGCGAGGATGGCCCAGCCATGAACGATTCCACACGCCTCCTGGACGATCCGGGTTTGCGGATCAACCGTCGGCTGTTTTTCTCGCGGACGAGCCTCGGGCTTGGGGGTGCTGCGCTGGCCTCGATGCTCGGCGAATCGCCAGCGGCCGGCGGGGTGGATCCGTCGCCGTCGCTGTCGTCCCCGTCGATGGCACTCGACCCGGCCGGCGGCGGCATTCTGCACGCCTACCATATCCCGCCGAAGGC
>DAHZZC010000970.1 GCA_027435495.1 Planctomycetales bacterium | reverse complement strand
ATTCCCACTCCAGGTGGTATTATTATTCTAAGAAAGCAGGCCCCAGCCCCGCCACCAGCGGACCGGTCGGTTTCGTACGCCGCCGGGGTCGTGTCCGGCTCGTCGGAAACATCGACATGGATCCCTACGCCATCCTCGGCGTCCCGAGGGGTTGCCCTCGCGATCGGGTCAAGGAAGCCTTCCGATCGATGGTCCAGCACGCCCACCCGGACCACGGCGGCGACGGCGAGGCGTTCGTCCTGCTTTGCGCAGCCTATCGTCAGCTCCTGGCGGAGCTCGACGCCAGGGATGAGGCCGATCGAACCCAGCCCCGGGAATGGCACGAGCCGGCTCCGGCGGCGCCGCCGGTCCGTCGCGAGGATTACCTGGCCTGGATGCGGCAGGTTGCGAAGGAATCGGCACGCCGACGAGCAGCCCCCTGGTGGCGACGGCATCCTCGACAGGCGCGCGCCGCTCTCCTGGGCCTGATCGGTCTGGTTGGGTGCCTGGTTTTTGCCGCCGCTCTGGCCCTCGGGATGCGATCCACGGCTCCGGTATCCCGCCGCGAGGCCAGGATGCGAGGCACGCCGGTGAGCCGATCGACTCCCGTCGGTTACCCGATCAACCGAACAGCGAATTCCGCGGCTCCACGTTATTCATCCGAAGCCGTTGGCCGATCGTCTCGCGGACCCTGAGCGGCCGGGTCGATCCCCGTTGCAAGGATCAAGCCGGAGTCGGCGCCCGGAGGAAGATGCCTCCGGGCGCCACCGTCCGGAATTCTGGTGTCCGAGACGTTCGTTAGATCGCCGGGCCGAAAAGTTCCTTGACGGCCTCGCGCTCAGAGATCAATTCCTGCGCCGAGGCGTCGATCCGGTGACGGGCGTCGTCGTCGATCGGCAGGCCCTCAACGATCTTGAAGGTCCCATCGCCCGGCGAGGTCAGCGGGTAGCCGTAGATCAGACCGGCCGGGACGCCGTAACTGCCGTCCGAAACGACCGCGGCGCTGAACCAGTCGTCCTTCGGCGTCGGGTGGCTCAGCGAGTACAGGCTATCGATCGCCGCATTCGCGGCCGAGGCCGCTGATGAGGAGCCCCGCGCCTTGATCACCGCCGCGCCCCGCTTCGCCACGGACGGGATGTAGGTCTCGGCCAGCCACTTCTCGTTGCCGATCACCTCGGGCGCCGGCTTGCCGCCGATTCGGGCGTTCTTGTAGTCGGGGTACTGCGTGTCGCTGTGATTCCCCCAGATCGTCATCCGGGTGACCGACGAGACCGGCACGCCGGCCTGCCGCGCCAGCATCGCCTCGGCGCGGTTCTGATCCAGCCGGGTCATGGCGAACCATCGGTCGGCCGGGACCTTCGGCGCGTGCGACTTCGCGATCAGGGCGTTGGTGTTGCAGGGATTCGCGACGACCAGCACGCGGACATTCGGTCCCCCCACCTCGTTGATCGCCTTCCCCTGGCCGGTGAAGATCGGGCCGTTGACGCGAATCAGGTCGGCGCGGGTCATCCCCTCCTTCCGCGGCAGACCGCCGACCAGCACCACCCAGTCGGCGTCGGCGAACGCCTCCTCGGGCTTATCCGACGCCTTCACGTCGGCCAGCAGGGGGAAGGCGCAGTCGTCCAGTTCCATCATCGTCCCCTGGAGGGCCGGCAGCGCCGGCGTGATCTCCAGCAGCGAGAGCGCCACCGGCCGGTCGGGGCCGAACGCGGCTCCCGAGGCGATCCGGAACAGGAGGGCATAGCCGATCTGGCCACCCGCCCCCGTGACGGCGACGCGAATAGGCTTGCTCATGCGGCGAGACTCCGTCTTTCAATTAGGAAGAGGTCGTGTTTTCCTCAACCTCCCTAGACTGGCAGGAATCGCGTCGTGATGGAAGATCGTTGTCATCCGGGCTGCGTCGTCAGCGGTGGCGGCGAACCGGATGATGGGAAATCGCACCCAGCCCAATCCGGACCACTCGCCGAGTCGGGTGCTGGGCGAACCCGATCGAGGCGGAACTGGTCGTGGTGAGGCTCATCGGAACTCCGGCCGTCGCTGACCTCGTCACCACGACCTGGACCGCGTACTCGCGTGAGGCCGAGAACCGATGCCGGCCCAGCACCGCGTACTGTCCGCCCGAGCCCTCAACCATTCCCCGGCTCGTTCGACCGTCACCCCAGTGGATGATCGCCGTGAACGTACCCGAAAACGGCGACGACGGGTCGGTGAATGTCGCGACCACTCCGTTGAAGAGCTGCCGGCGCCCCGCGGCGATCACCATCGGCGCGATCGTCGGGCTAACCGTCGCGACGGGGACCGGTGGCGGCGTCGAGACGGTCGGTGTCGGACCGGTCTGGACCGTCGCCGGAGCGCTCAGACCCGAGTAACTGATCTCCGACATCGCCTCGACCGCATACGCATACGTCGTCGAAGCGGAGACTCCCGCGTCCTGGTACGATGTCGACGCCATCGGAGGCGCAATCAACTCCCACATCCCGCCCGGCGTCGACCGCTCCACCAGATACGACGTCGCACCCGCCACCGGCGACCAGCTCAAATCCACCAGAGTCGATCCCACCGCCAACGCCGAGACGACCGATGGAGCCGGCAAGGTCTGGCCGGGCAGTGTCGGTGTCGGTGAAGGTGCCGGTGTCGGCGAAGGTGTCGGTGTCGGCGAGGGTGCTGGCGAAGGTGTCGGTGAGGGGATCGGAGAAGGTGTCGGTGTCGGTGAGCCTGGCGCGGAGATATCGAGGTTCTGGAGATTGAACGGCCAGTAGGGGAGTCCGCTGAGGGACTGGGTCGGTACGGATGGAGTCTCGACGACGCCGTTGACGGTCGCGGCGTAGACCTGACCGCTAGAGCCGGCCGGGTTGGTGACGGTCCCGTTCGAGGCGATCAATTCGGTGGCATTGGCGGAGACGGTCGCGACCAGCTCGCCCGGGTCGACGAAGATCGGCTGGTTATTGCCGAAGAGGGTCAGGGCATTGCCAACGGTCCAGGGGAACCGAGGGCTTCCGTGGGGGCCCGGGGGCTCGGCACTCCAGCCGCTGCCGAGCGTGATGGTCGGCGGCGTCGATACCCCCGCCGGGTCGTTCCCCAGCTCCGAGTACTGCGTGGCCCACTGCTGGAGATACGAGGCATCGAACTGAAACGTGTTGCCGGTGATCGACGCGGTGAGGTAAACGCGGCCGTCGAGGCTGGTCGAGCCGACCATTGAGGCCCAGTAATTGACCGAGTGCTGGACCGCGGCCTGAATGCCGCCGAGTGAGTCTCGGATCGTGTTCCCCGAGATGGTGGTGCCGAGCGTTGGCAGGGCCGTCCATCCCCAGGGGGTTGGGAAGGCTGTCCCCTCGCTGGGAGACGAGGCGATCGGAGCGCCGACCAGGATGGCCGTTCCGTTATACACATTGTTATAATTCGTGCCGCCAGTAATCTGATTGCCGGTGATCGAGGTGCCGTAGCTCTCGCCATCGACGACCACTCCGGTTCCCGCCTTGCCGGTGAGATTGATCGTGTTGCCGGCGATCGTGGTGTTGACGAAGCCGCTGGTGACCGAAAGGACGTAGTAGCCGCCGGTCGGAGGCGCGGGGAGTGGATCCTGCATGAGCAGGGTCAGCGAGCCGCCCGAGAGCCCCGCCTGCTGCGCCACGCGGTAATAGGTCCCGGCCATGGTCATGTTCGGCGTGCCGTCAGCGTTGACGCCGGAGAGGATCGAGACGACCAGGCCCGGTCCGGTCCAGCTCGGCGCCACACCGGTCCGGAGATTGTTCAGGACGAGCAGGCGGCCGTCTGGGGAGGTCGCCGCTGGTCGGCCGGTGAACACCACGGAGTAG
>DAHZZC010000969.1 GCA_027435495.1 Planctomycetales bacterium | reverse complement strand
TTGGTGTACTTGCCGATCGGAATCCGCTTGAGAACGAACCCCGGGGCACCTCGGAGCCCAGCGGGGAGCGAGGCTTCGGGCGATTCGGTCTCGGCATCCTCCTCGGCCCGAGGAGTTGTGTTGGACCGGTCGCGGGCGGCGAGCCGGGGCCGGCGTGAGGGAGACTCCTGGCCTCGAAGCGAGGCGGGGAGCCATCCCCCAAGCAGCATCGACGAGATGATGGCGGTGCGGCGATTCATGCCAGGGGGCCTCCTTGCCGGACTGGCGGACGAAAACCCGGGACGGGACGAGGCGATACCATTGCGAGGCCGGCCATGGCCGAGCCGGGGTCTCGCCGCGAGGCCAGACTGCCGGGTGTCTTAGCAAAGTGTCGATTTTTCCTCAAGTCGAACTCGTAATTTCCCGAGGACGACCCGGCCCCTTTCCCGCGACCTGTCGAGGAAAAAACGAAAATCGAGGGGAATCGGGCGGATCAACTCCTGCCGGCGATTCGTGGGTTACACTTCCCTCGGAATCCGGGAAGGCAGGGCGGTTTTCCTGGCGGATCGGGACGCGATGGCCACTGAGGGTCGTCCGCCCCGGCGCGGGGGCCGAGAGGGATCCGAAGGCCCCGCCCTGACCTCCATGTCTCTGCATCCCACTGGACGATCCCCGCCCGCACTGGCCGGAGGACGTCTCGGCGAGTCGGTAGTACGGACGAGACGCGCCCCGTTTGGGGCTGCGCATGTCCCGCCCTGCGCCCAACCTTGCCTCAGCTATGGAGAGTGGCATGGCACCGCCCCCGAAAACCCCCCGCGCGGATCGACCACGACGGACCCTCCGCCCCCGCACAGAGAGTCTTGAAACCCGGGCCGTGCCCACAGGCGCCCCGTCCGCCTCCCTTGCCCCGCTCGTCGTGATGTCTCCGGCCGGGGGGAGCGGAACGCCCCAGGGATACTCGCCGCAACAGGTTCGGTCGGCCTACGGTTTCAATCAGATCGAGTTCGGCTCGCTCGTGGGTGATGGGAGCGGACAGACCATTGCCATCGTCGATGCCTACGATAACCCCGCCTTCGTCAGCAGCACGGCGAGGAACTTCCTCACGAGCGACCTGGCGAAGTTTGACCAGCAGTTCGGCCTTCCGAATCCGCCCTCGTTCACCAAACTCAATCAGTCCGGCCAGGCTTCGCCCTTGCCGGCCACCGATCCCGCCGGCCCAGGCAACCCCAACGGGACCTGGGAAAACGAGATCGCCATGGACGTGGAATGGGCCCACGCGATGGCACCCGGCGCTTCGATCGTCCTGGTCGAGGCGAACTCCAGCAACACCGGCGACCTCTTTACCGCCGCACACATGGCCGCGAGTTTGCCCGGTGTCTCTGTGGTCTCGCTAAGCTGGGGTGGGCCCGAGTTTTCGAGCGAAAGCTCCTTCAATTCCAACTTCTCCACTCCGACCGGCCACTCGGGCGTCACGTTTGTGGCCGCCTCGGGCGACGGAGGCGCCACCGGGCTCTATCCGGCGTACTCGACCGGCGTACTCGCGGTCGGCGGGACGGCGCTCCAGATCGGCAGCAAGGGGACTTACCAGAGCGAGACGGGCTGGTCAAGCAGCGGGGGCGGGGTCAGCACGGCGCAGTCGGAGCCTTCGTATCAGCAGTCGGTGCAGCAGACCGGCCACCGAACGATCCCCGATGTCTCTTTCGTGGCCTCGCCTTCCACGCCGCTCTCGGTCTATGACTCCTACGACAACACCGGCAGCGGCCCCTGGGTCACCGACTGGGGTACGAGCCTCGGCGCCCCTGCTTGGGGCGCACTGGTGGCCATCGCTGACCAGGGCCGGGTGGCCTCGGGTGGATCACCGCTCGATGGGGCCAGCCAGACCCTCCCGGCGATCTACGCACTTCCCTCGTCCGACTTTCATGACGTCACCAGCGGCAGCAACGGCAAGTACAGCGCCGGTAAGGGTTACGACATGGTCACCGGCCTCGGCTCGCCGGTCGCCAATCGGCTGGCCTCTGACCTGGCCTTCTACGGGATGCCGGACCACTTCGCGATCACGTCGGGCGTTGGAGCAAGCGTCACGGCGGGTCAGTCGATCGGATTAACGATCGCCGTCGAGCGGCCCGACGGGACAGTGGATACCGCGGCAACCGGTACATTGACCGTCTCCCTCGCGACCGAGCCCGGCACCGGCACCCTTGGCGGGACGCTCACCGCGACGATCGATCAAGGCATCGCTAACTTCTCCGGTCTCTCGATCCAGGCGGCCGGATCGGGGTATTCGCTGCTCGTCAACGGAGACGGAAACGCGGTGATCTCGCCGACCTTCGCAGTGACGCCCGCGGCGGCTGCGCAACTGGTCATCACCAGCCAGCCGCCGTCGAGCGTCGTGGCCGGAACGAACTTTGGGCTGACCGTGGATGTGGAGGATGCGTTCGGCAACCTGGTCACGACCGATTCGAGCCCGGTTAGCCTGTCGGTCGGCGGCGGTGGGCCCCTTGCCGGGACGGCCAACGCAACGGCTTCGGGCGGCGTGGCGAGTTTCTCCGACCTCTCCCTCGACGTGGCGGGCATCGGCCAGTCGATCACGGCGACCGACGGGTCGCTCACCTCCGCGACATCAAGCCCGGTCGCTGTCAGACCGGCCGCGGCCTCGAAGCTGGTGATCGAGGCGGGGCCGCCGACCGGTCTGGGCGCCGGGACACCGTTTGGAATGACCGTGCAGGTGGAGGATGCCTTCGGTAATCTCCAGGCCGGCTATCAAGGCACCGTCTCGGTCGCACTGACGGCCGGCCCGCCCGGATCCAGCCTTCTCGGGACGCTCTCGGGATCGGTTTCGAACGGCGTGGCGACCTTCTCCGGCCTTTCGATCGGCACGGCCGGTTCCGGTGACATCCTCACGGCGACGGCACCGAATCTCGGGTCGTCCGCCACCGGACCTTTCGACGTGTCCCCCGGTGCCGCCTCCAGGCTTCTGATCGAGTCAGGACCTCCCACGAGCGTGACCGCCGGATCTCCCTTCGGCCTGACGGTCGAGGTCGTTGACGCCCATGGCAACGCCGCCTCCTCCTACAACGGCCCGGTGACAGTCGGACTTGAGGGCGGACCGGCCGGCTCGCTCCTCGGCGGGACCACGACCCTCGACGCTTCCGCCGGCTGGGTGACCTTCTCCGGGCTGAACCTGGTTAACGCGGGCACCGGTTACACGATCCGGGTCACGAGCGGAGGATTGTCGCCATCAACATCGGCCCCGCTCGCCGTAAAGCCAGCCGCGCCCGCGCAGCTCGCGATCACCCAGTCGCCGTCTTCGATTATTGC
>DAHZZC010000968.1 GCA_027435495.1 Planctomycetales bacterium | reverse complement strand
ATTACTTAATAAATTGATATTATTAATGAAGTATTATTTGTATTTTTTATATATAATCATCCACCCTGGATTTCATCGCCCAATCCTCCATCCCAGGGCCGTGCTCGCGAGCAGCCGGCCGCCCGGTCAGTCTCACCCATCCGATCGCCGAGAGCGTCAGAGCCGGCAGTTCTCCGGGAATGCGGTATCGCATCGAGCTGGCGAAGGCCATGTGCAGTGCGGCGAAATACAGGATCGGCCCGGCGAGCAGGACCCAGGCGCGGAGGTCGCGGCGGCGGTCCCAGAGCCCGAGGGCCATCGACGCGAGGACTGGGATCTCGACCAGGGCGCAGGCGATCGCGAGCCACCAGGGGCCACCGCGCGGCCAGGGGCTCCAGTAACGCCCGAGCTTGTCGAGCCCCAGTTCCAGCGCCTGGCTGGGGTGATTGCGTGCGAAGTCCAGGGCGCGGCGGGTGAGCTCGGCGTCCTGATCCTGCTCATCGAGCGGCCAGATGGCTGGGTCGCGGAGGAACCCGAGCATGGAACTGCCGCCGTCAGCCTCGGGATTGAGGCCGTCGTAGAGGCTGGCGCCCATCCAGAGCGCTGTCGGTACGAACCGACCGTAGACCTGCGCGTTGCGAACCCACCAGGGCGCCATCACCAGGACGGCTGTGAGTGCGAAGATCAGAGCTCCGGTGATCGCGGATCGGGCGTCTCGGCCGCGACGACCGGCGACGACCCAGGCGGCAAGCAGGATCGGGACGAAGAGGAGCCACGAGGGCCGCACCATCACCGCGGCACCGGCGGCGACCCCGCCTCCCATCGCGATCAGCCAGTTCCGCCGACCGGGCTCCTTCGAAGGCCAGAGCGCCGCGACGGCGAGCAATGAGGCGAGCATCAGAGGCTCGAACGCCGCCTCGGAGAGTACCAGGGCCGACATCGCGATCGCCTGCGGATGGATGGCCGCTACCGCTCCCGCGACGATCGGGACGGCCGTGGTCCATCGGTCGCGGCCCGACGGAGCGAGCCTTCGGGCGATCTGATAGACCAGGTAGACGCAAAGCGTTCCGAGCACGGCCTGGACCAGCCGGACCGGCAGCGTCCGCTCGCCGAACGCCGACTGACAGGCGGCCAGGAACAGCGGATAGCCGGGTGTCCGGATCGCGAAATGGGGGATATCGCCCCACTCGACGTATTCAAAAGGTCCGCCTGCCCGGAGAGCGCGGGCCAGTTCCCAGTAAATGTCGGTGTCGGGAAGCAGGTCGAGCCGTGCCTGGCCCCGGCCACGGACATACCACTCGACCAGGTCGGCCGCTCCTACCCGAAGCGCCAGCGCAACTTCCAGGACGATCGCGAGGGAAAGCCATCCCATCGCCGGACGACCGCCGGGCCCGGTGTCGGGCGGGGCGGGCACCGGATCCGATGGACTGCTTCCCGACATGCAAGGTCCCCGAATGCAAGGCCCCGACCCTCGTTCGGACGACGTGACGCCCGGATCCGATCGGGGAGGAATCGCGGGCGCGACACCCGCATGGTCGACGAGAAGCGGCGCGGACAGGCCGCGGTCGATTGGCGTTGGGATCGTAAACCCGGGTCTGGCGGCGGTCAATCGCAACCGGCGCCGCTTGCGCCTCGTTGCCGGTCTGAGGAGCGGGCCCTACGATGGAGTGAGGCCCGATCGGGGCCGAGCTGACCCTTCGGAGGCCGATTCATGTCTGTCCCTTCGATCACCCGGCCGCAGCGTCGGGGTCCTGGCGATCCGGCCAATGACGGCGCGATCCCACCGCTGGAGAACGGCGACCGGCTTACCCGCGACGAGTTCGAGCGACGCTATCACGCGATGCCGGGGCTGAAGAAGGCCGAGCTGATCGAAGGGGAAGTCTACATGCCGTCGCCGGTCCGACAGCGTTTCCACGGGAGGCCGCATTCCCACCTCAATCACTGGCTGACCTCGTACGAGGCGGAGACGCCGGGAGTCGAGGTTGGCGATAACAGCACCGTCCGGCTCGACTCCGAGAACGAGCCGCAGCCCGATTGCCTGCTCTTCATCCAGCCGGAACACGGTGGGCAGACACGAATCGGGTCGGATGGCTACATCGAGGGGGCGCCGGATCTGGTCGCGGAGATCGCCGCCAGCAGCGCGAGCGTCGACCTCGGCAGGAAGCTGGAAGTCTATCGACGCAACGGGGTGCGAGAGTATCTCGTCTGGAGAGTCCGCGACCGGGAGCTGGACTGGTACGTGAACCACGGTGAGGGTTTCCATCGGCTGGAACCGGAGGCCGACGGCACCCTCCGGAGCGAGATCTTCCCTGGCCTCCGGCTCGACCCGGGCGCCCTGCTTCGAGGCGATGTCAACGGCGTCCTCGCTGCTCTCCGCGGTGGGCTTGAAACGCCGGGTCATGCCGAGTTCGTCGCCCGTCTGGCCCGCGAGGTTCCGCCGGCTGCCGAGGGGCCCATCAAGGGCGGCTGACGCCCTCGTTCGCTTCGTCGCCGGAAGCCTTCGGCACCCGCGAGAACCGCGACGACTCGAACGTCTGGATGCCCCCGGGCGTCGCACGTTGATAAAGCGCAGCCGCACCGGGCGTCTCGTCGACAAGTCGCAATCCGTGGTCGGGGCCGAGGAGGTAGGCGGCCGTTTCGAGGGCGTCGGCGGTCGCGCCATCGGGGGCCACGACTGTCACCGAGGCACGGTCCTCGCGACCCATCCCGGTCCACGGATCAACGATATGCGAATATCGGTGGCCGTCAATCACAACAAATCGCTCGGCGTCGCCAGCCGTCGATACCGCGGCGTTCGCCAGGATCAGGGTGGGCGGGCGGTACGGTCGCTTCGGGTCGACCGGTGCGATCGCGACCCGCCAGCCCCGGGCGCCCGGCGGCGGGTCGCCGACGACGATGTCTCCCGCACCTCCGACGAGTGCCTGTCGGATTCCCATCGATTTGAGTACGTCGATCGCCGCCTGCGAGGCGTATCCCTTGGCGATTCCGCCGACATCCAGCTTCATCCCTCGCCGCTTCAGCTCGACGCTCCGCGTGTGCGGGTCGAGGATCATTTTATCCGAGCCGACCAATCGTCGTTGTTCGGCGATTCGGGCCGGGTCGGGAAGCTTCCGATCGCGCCGGGCCCGCCGCCAGAGCCGGCCGACCGGCGCCACGGTCACATCAAACATCCCGTCGGAACGATCGTAGAACTGCTTCGAGCGATCCAGGACGTCGAAGAGGTCGGCCCCGACAGCGACCGGCCCGTTCCCCGCCGCTGCCGAAAGGCGCGAAAGCTCGCTTTCCGGGTCGTAGTCGCTGAGGACCCGGTTCAGCGCCTCGATCCGATCGAAGGCCGACCGGGAGGCGCGTCTGGCGGCGTCGCCATCGGTGGAGTATAAAACAATGTGAAATGGGCTGGCCATGTGGGTCTCGTCGAACTCGAATCGCGAAGGCCGCCCGAAAGGACCGGGCCCCTGCCCGGCCCCGCCCACGACTGCACACGAGATCCAGAGCCACGCCGCGAATGTCGGTCCCATGATCGCCCCCGGGCGCCTGGCCGATTGGCATCCCGTCGGCCCTGGCATCGATCCGATACGTCGAAGTCCCCTGGAGTGGAGCATACCAGACGTGATCCGCATCCCGCACGCCCTCGCCCTGGCCGCCTCGGTCGCGATCGTCGCGGCTGGCCGCACCTCGATCGCCCAGTCGGCCTCCGGAGAGATCAAGCCCTACACCGAGACCATCCCCGGCACCGACGTGAAGTTCGAGATGCTGCCCATCCCCGGCGGCACCTTCACCATGGGCAGCCCAGCCAGCGAGGAAAAGCGCGGCGACGACGAGAGCCCGCAGCACCCCGTCCAGATCGCTCCGTTCTGGATGGGCAAGTGC
>DAHZZC010000967.1 GCA_027435495.1 Planctomycetales bacterium | reverse complement strand
GTTCTTCAAAATGGTCCGCGAGATGGCGGCCGGTCGGTTGCAGAGTTACATCGCGGCGTCCGGACGAGCGCATTCGCTGCTCTACTACGGCCCCGGGACAACATCGGGGATTCATGTGCGCCTGGTGTTCGAGGACCCTCGGCCACTGTTCGAGGACGGGTCGCCCGTGGATGCGTATGCGTTCTACCTGTCCTATGCGGCGGACGACAGCCTCTACTTCCAGACCGAGTGCCTGCTGGCCGAAAAGATGGACAACGAGATCCATGCGAAGGGGGTCTCCCTGGGTACGGGCCAGCGAGAGGCCCTGTTTCGGGACGATGTCCATCGAGGAAAGCCGACGGCCATTGCCCTCGACACGCGACTCCGCGAATGCCATGCCTATCATTTCCATGACACGTCGGCCACGTCACGAATCCGCCAGTATGGATATGTCGGCGACAATCAAAAGCTCCTATCAGATGGGGCCAATCTCGCCGCGTTCCTGTACCGGCTCCAGAGCACCAGGGAGAGTACCGCCTACGACCGGATCGTCCGGACGATCCGCCTCGCCGCGCCGTTTTTTCACGACTTCGACCTCGTCCCGACCGGCCCGAACGGCCGGGAGATTATCCTCAACTGGCGCGATCGAGAGTCGGATCAAATCTTCGGCCCGCACCAGCTCTCCGACGGGACCTTGAGGGCGATGTGCCTGATTGCCCTGCTGCTCCAGCCCGAGGAGGAACTGCCGAAACTTATCGTCGTGGATGAGCCCGAGCTGGGCCTCCATCCCTATGCCTTGAACCTGGTCGGCTCGCTCCTCAAGGCGGCGTCTCACCACGCCCAGATGGTGATCACAACCCAGTCGAGCTCGTTCCTCGACCAGTTCGACCCGGAAGATATTATCGTCGTCGATCGCGAGGGGAAGGAATCGACCTTCCGACGGCCTGAACCGGCCGCGATGGAGGCGTGGCTCGAGGAATACAGTCTGGGCGAGGTCTGGGAGAAGAACGTCATCGGCGGGGGACCCCACTGATGGTCCGCCTCTATCTCTTCGCCGAGGGAAGTACCGAAGAGGCCTTCGCCGACGTGCTCCTCAAGCCCCACCTGGCCGGCCACGGGGTCTATCTGCACGGGATCGTCCAGGTCGCCCATGCCCGGAAGCGAGGCAAGGTCCACCGCGGCGGAGGTCGATACTATGAGCCCATGCGGAACGACATCCGCCGCTTCCTGGCTCAGGAAAAGGCGGCCGATGTCTACTTCACAACGATGATCGACCTCTACGCCATCCATGCCGGTTTCCCCGGCCTTGTGGAATCCGATAACCTCCGGCACGATCCCCTCGCCCGCGTCGAGGCCCTCGAACGGGCGTTCGCCGACAACATCGGCGACCCTCGCTTCGTCCCCTACATCCAGCTCCACGAATTCGAGGCCGTTCTCTTCTGCGACCCGGGCAGCTTCCGGCTCCACTACGAGAACTGCGATCGCCAGGTCCAGGGGCTCCGGTCCATAGCCGACGCCCACGCCTCGCCCGAGCTGATCGACGACGGCCCTCAAACAGCCCCCAGCAAGCGGATCATCGCCGAGGTTCCCAGTTACGAGAACGCCAAGCCCGTCGTCGGTCCCGAGGTCGCCGAGCTGATCGGCCTGGAGACGATCCGCTCGAAATGCCCGCACTTCGCCTCCTGGCTCTTGCGGCTGGAGGGCCTGGCCTCCTGAAATCGCGCCGGCCGCGCCCCGTATTTCGACGGATTTCGAAATAAGCGGCGTTCCCCGGCGAATGGACCGTTGATGAAGAACTTCGACCTGGTCTTCAAGGCTCTGGCTGACCCGACGCGCCGCGAGGTCCTCCGAATGCTTTCGGGGGGCGAGCGGACGGCGGGGGAGTTGTCGGATGCGTTCGAACTCGGCCGGCCGTCGATGTCGCACCACTTCGCGGTGCTGAAGGAGGCCGGGCTCGTCCGGTCGCGTCGCGAAGGGACCCAGGTTTATTACGCCCTCGATACGACGGTGCTCGAGGACGTTCTGGCGCGACTCTGGGACCATCTTGGCCTGAAGGATCCCCGGAAGGAAGATCGACCATGAATCGGATCTACTGGATCATCGCCCTCGGTCTGCTGGCCCTAGGGGTCGGCGTCACCGCCTGGTATTACCCGGAACTCCCCGATCGCATTCCGACCCACTGGAACATCCAGGGCGAGGTCGACGGTTACGGCCGGAAACGGACGCTGTTCCTTCTCCCGGTCATGGGCCTCCCCTTGCTGGCGCTCTTCTACTTCCTACCAGCGCTCTCGCCTCGCCACTTCGAGGTCGAATCGTTCCGGGGGACGTATCTCTACCTGATGGACCTCACGATCGGCCTGTTCGTCTATCTTCAACTCGTGATCCTCTACGCGACCGTCCAGTCCGTCCACGGCGACCACTCGTTCGACATCGGCCGGGCGCTGCTGGCGGGAATCTTCCTGTTCTTCGCACTGATGGGGAACGTGATGGGCAAGGTGCGGAGGAATTTTTATATCGGCATCCGCGTTCCCTGGACGCTCGCCAGCGAGCGGGTCTGGAACGACACCCACCGGCTCGCCGCCTGGGTGATGACCGCCGCCGGGGCCTTCGGATTCCTCGCGCTCGTCCTCGGGGCGCCGATCTGGGTCGGGATGGTTCTGCTGTTCGTGCCGATGATGATCCCAATCGTTTACTCGTTCCTCCATTACAAGGCCCTGGAGCGCCGGGGCCAGCTCGAAGCATGACGGCGCCAGGATTCGCGAAACCGCCTCGTCTCCGACACGCGACGTTCATCGGCGGCCGATAGGATCGAGGGTGGAATCCCATCCCGACCATCACACCGAGGAGTCGCCGCCGATGCGCGTCCCACCGAGCCGCCCGAGCCGGACACTGGCCCTTCTTCTGGGGATCGCCGGGCTGTTCACCGCGTCGGCCCGCGCCCATCATTACCGGCTCGAATCCGCGACGTCCCCCACGCCGTTCCTCCGAGAGAATCGACCGGATACGGCCATCGTCCCGGCCGGAATCGCGACGATCGGCGGCGGAGAGCGGGTGCTGGTCGCCGACGCCCGAGGCGGATCGCTCCACATGATTGACGTCGCCACCGGCGCGATCGTCGGAAGGCCGTTGACCTCGCCGAGGTTCCCCGAGGCGACCGGGACCGGTCCCGACTGGGCGGGCCTCGCTGCCGACTCGAAGGGGAATTTTTACCTCGTCGGCTCGAACAGCGGGCCGACCGATCAGGAGCGCGCCGCGCGGGGGGCGCTGGTCCGGTTCCGGCTGAAAGGCGGCGAGACTCCCGCGATTGACGACGCCTCGGTCGCCTGCTGGGACCTCTCGCGATCGATCGACGAGGCCCTGAAGGGACGGAAGCTCGACGCGTCGGCCATCGAGGGCCGGAGGGTCGAGGGGCTCGCGATCCGGGAGGGCGGCGGGCGCCTTCAGGTGGTTCTCGGCTTCCGCCGGCCGAATGATAAGATCCGGGCCCTGGTCGCCGACATCACCGCCCCGCCCTCGTCGGGCGAGACGATCACCTTCCGATCGCTCTTCGAGTTCGACGCCGGGCGGCCCGAGGGGGCCGTCGAACAGCTCGTCGCGATGGAGCACGTCCCCGAGATGGGCGGGACGGTGGTCCTCACCTCGGCGATCGGCGACAACGGCCTCTCGCGCGGGAACACGATCTGGCTGGTCCCGACCGGCGAGCGCCGGCGGGCGAACCGGTACGCGACGCTCGAACCGGGCTCGACGGCCGGCGGCCTCTCGGTGCTGGGGGTCCGGTCGGGCGGGCTCGGGACGACGATCCATCTCCTGATCACCTACGACCGCAAGCCGGGCGCGACCGCGGCCCCCGGGCGGTTCCAGAAGGTCACGCTCCTCCACCCGCGCAACTGAGCGATGAGGTCGCCCGGCGAGACGTCGGCGTTGCAGGATGGGGATCGCCCCCGGCGGAAAGCGGACCCGTCTTGAAGCCTCGCAGGGCGGACAGGGCCTCTCTGTACTCGGACGACAGGCCCGACGCCTGGGACACGCCGGAAGAAGGTTATTCCTTTCCTCGCTCCGGCTCAGGCGGAAGCGACCGGATTTCGACGTCGCGATAGAAGAGTTCGGCCGCCTCGATCTCCAGCGCGATTCGACCTCGAGTGACGGGCGACGGGGCGTCGGGCGTCTTCGGGTCGACCAGCCGGACGGCCTTCCCGCGGGCCACG
>DAHZZC010000966.1 GCA_027435495.1 Planctomycetales bacterium | reverse complement strand
CGAAGGCCACCGCCGAGGACTTCCTCTGCCACCTCTTCGGGGATCGTCCCTCGGCTGAGGCCGCCATCGTCGAGGTGGACGCCCATCCGGTTGGCTTCGCCCTCTGGTTCACGACCTTCTCGACATTCCTGGGCCGCCCGGGAATGTACCTGGAAGACATCTACGTTCGCCCGACGTACCGCGGTCGAGGGATCGGCAAGGCGATTCTGGGGCGGCTCGCCCGGCTCGCGATGGACCGGGGCTGCGGCCGGCTCGAATGGTCGGTCCTCAACTGGAACACCCCGGCGATCGGCTTCTACGAGGCGATGGGCGCCCGTCCGGTCGGCGAGTGGACCGTCTATCGCCTCGCCGGTGAGCCCCTGCGGCTTCTGGCCGAGGCCGGATCGTTGGAGCCAAAGGTCAGCCCATGACCCGCCTCTTCCGCCCAAACGTCGTGTGCATGGCCGGCTACGTCCCCGGCGAACAGCCCCGCGGCGGCGGCTTTATCAAGCTCAACACCAACGAGAACCCGTACCCTCCCTCGCCGAAGGTGCTCTCGGCGATCGTTGAGGCGGTGACCGACCGCCTTCGCCTCTATCCCGACCCCATGACCACCGCCTTTCGAGAGGCCGCCGCCAGCCTCCACGGCATTGATCCGTCGATGATCCTCGCCGGCAACGGCTCCGACGACGTCCTCACGATCATTACTCGGGCCTTCGTTGGGCCCGGCGACCCCGCCGCCTACGCCACCCCCAGCTACCTTCTCTACAAGACCCTCATCCAGCTCCAGGACGGCCGGGCCGTCGTTGTCCCCTATTCGGCCGACTGGACCCTCGACCTCTCCGCCCTGAAGGTTCCCGGCCTGAGGCTCGTCTACATCGCCAACCCTGACAGCCCCTCGGGCACCGCGATGACGCGCAACCGGATCGTCGAGATCTTGCAAGCCGTCGATTGTCCTGTCCTGGTCGATGAGGCCTATGGTGACTTTGCCGATCCAGGATGCCACAGCATCCCGCTTTTGAAGGATCATCCCAACCTGATGGTCTCTCGGACGTTCAGCAAAGGATACAGCCTGGCAGGCATCCGGCTGGGATATCTGGCGGCCTCGTCGGAGATCATCGACCAACTGGTGAAGGTGAAGGACTCGTACAACTGCGACGCTCTGAGCCAGGCGGCTGGAGTCGCGGCGCTCGGAGACCAGCCTTACCTCGCCGAGACGCGATCGAAGGTCATCGCGACGCGAACCCGACTCGCCTTGGCCCTGCGGGCGCTCGGCTACGAGGTCCCTGAGAGTCACTCCAATTTCGTCTGGGCGACCGCCGGCCCACCCGCGCGAGAAGTTTTCGCGAGGCTCAAGGAACGCCGGATTCTTGTCCGACTGATGAGCTACCCGGGATACCCCGAGGGCCTGCGCGTGAGCATCGGCACGGACGAGGAGATCGACCACTTCCTCGAAACCCTTCGAGAGATCATCTGAACGGATCAACGACCCATGAGCCGACGAGCTGAGATCGCCCGAAAAACCCGTGAAACCGAGATTCGCCTGGCGATCGACCTCGACGGCCAGGGCCGGGCCGAGGTTGCCACCGGTATCGGTTTCCTCGACCACATGCTCGACCTTCTGGCCCGTCATTCGTTGATCGATCTGACCGTTGCGTGCCAGGGCGACTTGCACGTGGACGGCCACCACACGACCGAGGATATCGGCATCTGTCTCGGCCAGGCAATTGACCAGGCGCTCGGTAATCGGGCCGGGATCCGCCGGTATGGCCATTCGATCCTGCCGATGGACGAGACGCTTGTCACTGTCGCGCTGGACATGGGCGGACGGCCATACTGGTCGTGGGAAGTCACGATGCCAACGCACCGCGTGGGCGACTTCGACAGCGAACTGGCTGCCGACTTCTGGCAGGCGGTCGCGAACCAGGCCCGAATGAACCTGCACGTCCTGCTCCATCGCGGCCGGAACACGCATCATATTATCGAAGCCATCTTCAAGGCGACCGCTCGAGCCCTTCGCGATGCGGTCGAGCTCGACCCGCGCAGTACCGGCGTTCCGTCAACAAAGGGGACGCTTTGATTCTAATGTTTTGCTGCAAGGATCTTCTAATCGCTTGAGCCAGGAATGTTTTCTCTTCAGTGTTGGCGGATGACTCTCAATCGAAACACGGTCAAGAAGGACGATCATCAACGTGGAGAAAAATGCGAGCGCGAGGAAACTTGGCGGTCTGATCCACGCTGGTCTGGCCCTGGTCGCCTGTGGGCTGCTGGCCTGGGTACTCTCCAAAAACGCCGATGCGATCCACAAGGTCTACGATCGTCCGCTCGACTGGAATCTCTTCGCAATCGCGGGGCTGATCTACATGATCGGCGTGGTCTCGACGTTCGTCCGATGGTACTTCCTCGTGAAGGTGGTGGACCCCCGGTTCACCCTGCGCGCGGCGATCTTGCTTGGCTTCATCGGCAACCTGTTTAACCTGCTGATCCCGGGGGCTGTCGGTGGCGACCTCATCAAGGCGGCCTATCTCTCGCGGATGCACGTCAAGCGGACCCAGGCGATCGCATCGATGGTGATCGACCGCATCCTGGGCCTGCTCGGATTGTTCTTGCTGGCGAGCGTGGCCGGAGCGTTCATCTGGTCGGCAGCCTCGCCTGAGATCCACAAGCTGATTGTCGCCGCCTGGGTCATCAACCTCGCCACGCTCCTCCTACTGGTGGCCATCTTCAGCCAGGTCTTCACCCGCATTTTTCCTGGGCTCGGTCGCGGTCACGGGAAAGTTTCCCTGATTGTCGATGAACTCAAGGAGATGTCGTCGACGTATCGCCGTCGGCTCGATGTGGTGGGCCTTGGCTGGCTGATGGCGGCTGGCAATCACACGCTCAATGTTCTGGCTTTCTTCCTCGTTGGGAAGATGCTCTTCCCCTCGATGCCAACGACCCTCACGCAGCACTTCCTCCTTGCCCCTCTCACGCTCTTCACAATCGCCGTCCCGCTCCCGTTTGGAGCCCTCGGACTCAGCGAGTCGGTCGCCGATGTTCTGGGAAAGATGGTCAACCATCCGAGCGGGATGCTCGCGATGCTCGGTGTCCGCGTTCTGATGTACGGCGGAGCGCTCGTCGGACTGGTCGTCTACCTCACTCGCATTCGGGAAGTCCGCGCACTGGCCGAGGCGGCTCGCCATTCCGAACCCGAGTGAAGCCGGAGGAGACTGCCTTGACTCATCAGGCGCTTTGCGCTCCGGAGTAAAGTCGGCCGAAATGTTCCGCCCTCGATGATGGCCCTCCCTCCGCATCTCAGGAATGTCGTCCTCTCCAGGAGGTCTTCAAGGCCGTTCAGGAAAAATACGCAAACTCGGGGGCGGGAACAAATCCGGAATTGCGGACTAATAAACGGCCGGCTGGTGCGTCTAATCCTGGAGACGGCGGGATGATCCCGTTGGGATGGAGGGTCGATCGACCGAGTCGCCAGGGGAGGGAACGTCAGATGAATCCGAAGCAAGCGCGAAGAGTCGGCTGGGTCGCGGCGGTCATCGCGATGATGGGGACCATGCCGGAGTCCAGGGGGCAGGGGCTGATCGTCGATCAGCGGGCAATGGTCCCGATCGCCCGCGCTTACGAGATTCGGGAAGTTAGCCTCGTCGCGAAGGTGCGCGACCAGGTGGCCGAGGTGCAGGTCTCGCAGACCTTCCACAACCCCGGCTCGGTCCAGATCGAGGCGGAGTTCCTCTTTCCGATACCCGAGGAAGGAGCCGTTCAGGACTTCGTTCTGATGGTTGACGGTCGAGAATTGCCCGGACGGTTGCTGCCGAAGGACGAGGCGCGTCGGATGTATGAGGAGATTGTCCGACGGAAGCGCGACCCGGCCCTGCTCGAATACATGGGCCGCGGCCTTTACCGGACCAGCGTCTTCCCGATCCCGCCGGGCGCCGATCGGAAGGTGACGATGCGATACACGCAACTCTGCAAGCGCGAGCGCGAGGTCGTCGAGTTCGCCTATCCGATGAGCACCCAGAAGTTCACCGCGAAGCCGATCCATCGGCTCTTGATCGAGCTGAATATCCGCGGTAATGAGGCGATCAAGTCGGTCTACTGCCCAACCGACGACGCCGAAATCCGGCGCCATGGAGATCACGAGGTAGACGTTCGCCTCGAGCGCCAGGACGTCATCCCCGACCGCGATTTTCGGATGGTCACCACCTTCGCCGCGGGGCCTCTTGCTGCCTCCCTGCTCGCCTATCGGCCGAGCGAGTCAGAGGATGGGTATTTCCTGATGCTCGCCAGCCCCGAGGTCCGTGCCGCCGACGCCCGGCCGATGCCCAAGACCGTCCTCTTCGTGATCGATCGATCGGGATCCATGGCCGGCAAAAAGATCGAGCAGGCACGGCGGACCCTGAAGTCGGTCCTGGATAACCTGCGTGAGGATGATCACTTCAATATTATCGCGTATGACGATCGTGCCGAGAGCTTCAAGCCCGAGCTGCAACGTTATAGCGCCCGCACTCGCGACGAGGCCGCGCGGTTCATCGACAACATCCGAGAAGGCGGCAGCACGAACATTGACGCGGCGCTCTCGGCGGCACTGGGAAT
>DAHZZC010000965.1 GCA_027435495.1 Planctomycetales bacterium | reverse complement strand
GTGCCGCTTGTCGCTCTCGTACTCGACGTGCGAGACCGCGATGGTAACCGTCTTGGTCGAGTCGCGGACCGTACCGCCCTTGGCAATGTCGGCGTACGACTTCGTCTTGGCCTTCCCGTGTTCGGCCAGGACGGCCAGGATGGCCGCCGTCAACGTGGTCTTGCCGTGGTCGATGTGCCCGATGGTGCCCACGTTGACGTGCGGCTTGGTTCTGGTGAAAGTTTCCTTTGCCATGTGCTCCGCTCTGCTTGGCCTGGCCTTGCTTGGGCTGATCGCCTTACGGCGCCATTGACGACAACGGCCGGGAACGTTCCCAGCTCCCCTGAACCGACACTTTCGGATTGATCCAATCCCGAAGGTGTCGACGGGGCCCTTCGCCCCCGACCGGGGCCGACGACCCGGGATTCCCAGAGCTGCCGCTGGGGTTCGAACCCAGGACCTCGTCCTTACCAAGGACGCGCTCTACCGACTGAGCCACGGCAGCTTCTCGTCACTTCCAATTCCAACCTTCCGACCCCCACTAAGGACCCGAAGGTTCGCCGGATGTTCCACGACCTGCGGCAGAGCGGGTGATGGGAATCGAACCCACGTAGCCTGCTTGGACGGCAGGTACTCTACCATTGAGTTACACCCGCATCTTCGATCCTCATCCCGGGGTGCCGGGTGTCGTTCGGCAAACAGCCAGGTCGGGTTTCAACCCTCCTCGCTGAGATCGAACGACATGGGTGGAGCAGGATTCGAACCTGCGAAGGCATTGCCACCAGATTTACAGTCTGGCCCCTTTGGCCGCTTGGGTATCCACCCGAATCTATCGATCACGTCCTGTTTCTCTCGGCTGTCACCTCGCGGGGCATTGGGGGGATCGTCGGCAGGGGCCTTCGTTCGCCATGGCGGGTCCGCAGAGCTGGCGGTGAGACTCGAACTCACAACCGTCGGTTTACAAAACCGGTGCTCTGCCGGTTGAGCTACGCCAGCGTCCGGTTCGCTCCGCTTGAGTCCTTCCAGCCCCGGCCCGAAGCTCGCTTCGATCGACCAGGGCCGTGAAATCGTCAACTATACCGCCCCATCGCCGGATTGCAAGCCTTTTCCCGATCACCAGCGGCAAAGCGGCGATCGGGCCCGTGGCTGAGGCGCACGGACGGCGCGGCATTGGGAGTGAAGAGATCATACGACAGGGGAAGAGCGATGGCAAGGGGTTCTGTGATCCTTTGGGTCTTTGTTGGGAGAGAGAGCGTCATCGGATGGGATCGATGGCATGGACGACGGCCTCGATGGTGCTTGGTGCGTGGCCTTCGAGGCGGTTGTTCACGAAAATGTAGGAGGGGCGTCCCGTGATCGGGGTGCTCGAGGCGATCTGGACGAGGGCCTCGCGAGTGGCGGGGTCGGGCTCGCCGAGGGAATGATAGGGCGAGAAGTGGGTGACGGCCTGCTCGTAGGTTCGTCCGGGGCGGAGCAGGGCGCGGACGACCTGGAAGTCGGCCGTAATCACGCCGGGGGCCTTCCGTTGATCGGAGAGGGGGGGCATTCGGGTCCAGGAGTTCAGGACGTGGGCGGTCCCGTGGCGGGCGAGGGCGGCGAAGTAGCCGGGGAAGAGGTATTCGGGATTGCGGACTTCGACCGAGTATCGGAATCCGCCGGGGAGTTTGCCGAGGAAGGCTTCCAGGCGGTCCACGAACTCGGACGGGGTGGCGATGAGGTTTCGCGCGATCGTTCCGAACTCGAAGATCAGGGTCGCGATTCGATCCTGATAGGAGGTGAGAGGGGCCAGGAAATGGCGGTCGAAAAGGTCGGCGTCGAGGAAGGCGGGGTTCGCTTGCCCGGCGCGAGTGCCATACCGAGCGTGTCGAGGCCAGACGGGAACGGTGATTTCCTCGGGGACCTTGAAGGCGAACTGGAAGGTGGCGGGGACCTGCTCGAAGAGGCGTTGCCAGGTGTTGGGGGCGGGGAACTGGTAGAAGCTGAAGTCACCGCAGACGGTGGGGAAGGTCTCGGCGTACTCGGCGAGGCAGTCGGCCTCGAACCGGGTTGTGGAGACCCGGCCGCGGGTGGAGTAGCGCTCGGGCGAGTAGATCGAGCCGAGCCATCCCTCGTATTTCCAGGAGCTGGTGCCGAGGTAGATACCTCGATCGGCGAGGGCTCGGAGCCGGGGTGCCAGCCGGGCCGCCTGTGCGGGTCGATCTTCGGGGAAGAGGGTGAGTTGGGCCATGAGAGGGCGGCGGGCCTCAGTCGTCTTCCAGTTCGAAAAGGTCTTCCACGGCGATCCGGAGTCCCGGGATCACATCACCGCCGTCGAGGAAATCGCCCGCTTGCAGCAGGGTCGAGTCGAGGGGATCGAGGTGGACGCGCACCGTCTCGGTCTTCGGATCCACGATCCAGGCCAACCGGGTTCCCGCGTTAAAGTACTCGTCGAGCTTGCGGGCCATCTCCGCCTTGGTGTTGCTCTTGCTGAGGACCTCCACAACGAGATCCGGGCCGATTGTCGGGTCGGCCTTGCCGCCCCGCCTGTACCGTTTGAGCCGCCCCCTCGCGATGAAAGAGACGTCCGGCGCACGGAGCAGGCCCGGAAGGAGCCGGACCATCCCGTCCGGCGCCAGGACGCGACCGAGCTTGCGGGGACGGACGTGGTTCAGGAGGAGCTGAATGATCAGCCCGGCCATTTCCGATTCCTCCCAACCCATCGCCTTCTCCACCAAGGTCCCTTCAACCAGCTCGCAGATTGCGGCTCGCAGGAGACTCTCGTTGTTCCGGATGGCGTCCTCCTCCGTCGCCGTGCCGGGCGGAGGATGCAGGCGGACGCGACGCGCGGGGATGTTGCCCAGCCGACGCAGGAGGTCGGCCAGGCTCTCGGGCTGGGCCGTCGGGGGGGTCTCTCGCGTCGCCGTCGCCGCCGTCGCCATGTCGGGGAGATCTCCCTGGTCAGGATGGTGGAGTTGTTGTATTCTATCTCCTCCTCGCGTCGGATGCCCCTTCGGCCCGAATCTTCCCGATCGGACGAAGAGGCGGTTGACACAAGGTCGCCTTCTCGCTATCCTCACATAAGTACATGGAACGATTGCCGGACAGGTAGCTCAGTTGGTAGAGCATGCGACTGAAAATCGCAGTGTCGGGAGTTCAATTCTCCCCCTGTCCACTCACTTTTCCCTCCCGGCCTCCTTCGCGGCGGCCGATTCCGCCTCGCGGTAGAGGCGGCCGAGTTCGAGCATGATCGGCTCGAGCTGACGATAGTAGTCGTCTTCCGGCATCTGGCTCTTGCGATCCCGGATGGCGGCGAGGGCCAGTTCCAGTTCGTCGCGATGTCGGCGGACTTCCGCGGGGAGCCGGCGTTCTCGGTCGCTGGGGACCAGGTGGAGTTGATGAGCCCGAAGGCCGTCGGCCGGGGCACCGTTGCGAGCCCCTCGGGTGGCGCGGACGCCTCGGAACCAGTCGGGAGGGGTGCCGAGGCGGTCGCCGTTGTCGTCGAGCAGGGGGTGCTCGGTCGCCAGTCGAGAGCGGGTCCGGTAGAACTCATCGACGCGGTGGCTGGCGGCGAGGTAAGCCTCGAGGAGCGAGGTCTGGCCGTCCTTGTCGAGGTCGGCGGCGGGGTCGGCGATCGTCTCGGCGAGGGCCAGGCCGAAGCGAGCGTAACTGCTCTCGCTGCCGCTCCGCGTCGCGGTGACGAGGATCCGTCCCGGCGCCGAGAGTCGGTTCAGGAACGGGGCGCTGGCGGACGAGCCGTTGAGGAGCGCAAGCGGTCGCTGCAGTGGCTTGAGCCACTCCGCCATCTCCGTGTCGGAGACATCCAGCCCTCGGAGGTTGAACTTTGCCTCCTTGCCGTCGAAGGTGCCGTGGCCGATCAGGACGATCCAGAGCGGCTCCTTCGAGCCAGCCACTCGCGCGGAGATCGCTTCGCGGAGCTGGTCGTGGTCGGAGGGGCCGGTCGACTCGTTTCCCTCGCCGATGAGGACGGCCTCGGCACCCCCTTTCAAAGCGGCGGCCTTCCAGCGATCAGCGGCGGCGCGGAAGGCGGAGGCGTACTCGGGGGCGCCTGCGGCACCGACCGCGATCACCACCGAGGGGCGGTCGGCGGGTGGCGGAGACCCAATCGCGAGGTTCATCAGGAAGGGAATCAGAATATACATGATTTGAAGATTCAAGATTGAATATTCAAGATTTCAAGGATTGGACACGGAACTGGGTGCGTCAGGGGAGGCCGTGAACGCGACGGATTCCCCACTCGGCGGCGAGGCAGGCGATCGCGACGAGGAAGTAGAGCGGCTGGTGCCAGATCGGGGCAACCCAGGGTTCCTGGATCGGGGCGTCTCGGGAGGCGAGGCTGGCGACGAATGCGGGGAGGCGGTCGCCGTCCACGAGTTCGCCGCCGGTCTTTCGGGCGAGCTCGGCGAGCCAGTCGCGGTTGGGCTCCAGTTGGGCGAACTCGTCGGCAGCGGGCTGGGCGGCCCATCCGGCCTCGCTCCGGCCGACCTCGGCGCCTTCGGGACCGGTGGCCTCGGCGGTTACTCGGTAGGGGCCGGGTTCTCGGGCGACGTACTAGGCGGCATAGGTGCCGGGCTCACGGCCCTCGGGCCCGGCGTCGATCGCGAGCGACTGGCCGCCGGGGAGGGTGATTGAGAGGGCGACGTGGGCGTTGTCGAGCGGGTGATACTCGGCGTCTCGGACGTGGACGCGGAGATCGACTGTCGGCGAGGAGGCGCCCTCCTTCGGCCTCACGGAGACCTCGACGC
Organism: Planctomycetales bacterium; assembly: GCA_027435495.1. Classification (GTDB taxonomy): domain Bacteria; phylum Planctomycetota; class Planctomycetia; order Isosphaerales; family Isosphaeraceae; genus JAKAUH01. The sequence continues at coordinate 2,643 of DAHZZC010000965.1, read as the reverse complement.
GGCCGGGAACATCGCCGACGAGCCATCGGATCGCCTGTCGCCAGGAGCGTCCGAGGTCGCTTGTGGCCGGGTCGTCGCGGTGCAGGCCCCATCGCCAGAGGCCCCCGATCAGGAGTGCGCCGACGCGTCCCTTGCCGAAGGGCTGGGCGACGAGCGCGGGGAGCGATTGGCCGGAGGGGTCGCGGGCTTCCGCCAGTGTGACCGCGCCCGGCTTGATCCCGCGCGAGGCGCTGACGGTTTGGAACCCGGGCATGCCGGCGAGCCGTTTGGCCTCCTCGTCCTCGGTCTTCCGGAGGCGAACCCAGGGCTGGAGTTCTCCCTCTCGGGTCAGGGTGAGTCGGCGCTCGGCCTCGGATTCGGCGGTCGCGGTTCGGTCGAGGTAGACGGGGAGCAGGTCGCCGATCGGGGTCCGGTCGTATCGGCCCTCGGCGAACGAGTCGGGTCCGCCGAGCATCAGGAATCCGCCACCGCGATGGGCGACGAAGTTCCGGAGGAGCGCGAGCTGGTCGGGCGTGAAGAAGGAGGACTCCAGGTCGTCAAGGATCATCGCGTGGTAGGAGTAGAGTTCCTCGGCCGATCGGGGGAAGCCGTCGCGCAGTTCGTCGGCGTCTCGGGTGCCGAGGCGGACGAGGACGGGCTGATCGGCGCGTTCGGCGAGGTCGGGGTCGTCGAGGTTGAAGCCTTCGTAGAACCGGCTGTTGCGGTTTCCCTTGCTCTGGAAGTCGAACTTCGGCTGTTTCCGGGCGATCCGGATCAGGCCGACGAGCTGAACCTGCTCGTCTTCTTCGAGAGCCCGGCGGAGGAACTTGAATTCGGGGTCGGGCCGGCCGCTGACGTAGAGGACGCGATACGGGCCGCCGCCCTGGTCGACGACGATCAGCCGGGAGTTGTTGGCGCTGGTCTGCTCGCCGCTGGCAAGGTCGATCTCGGCGCCTTCGGCGGATCGCTCGGCGTCGGCGGCGAAGGCGCGAACGCGGTAGAAGCCAAGGCCGGGCTTCTCCGGGCGGAACTGGAACCGGAACGCGATCGGCTTCTCGTTGGCGGGTGCCTGGGCCTCCTCGCGCGCGAGTTCGTGGCCGGATTCGTCGGTGACGACCGAGACGATCGACTGGCCTCGATAGCCGGTCGCGACCACATCGGCCCGGACGACCACGGGCGCGGCCTCGAAGTTGGTCGGCGTGGCCGAGACTCCTCGAACGGCGATGTCGCGAGCCTGGCCGCGTGAGGGTGGGATCACCGGGAAGATGGGCGGGAGACCGGCCGGATCAATCTCGGCGGCGTCGGTATGGAGTCCATCGGTGAAGACCAGCACTCCGGCGATTGGCAGGCCGCGGAATCGCTTCGCGAGTGCGTTCAAGGAGGTTACGATGGACGAGCCGACACCGTCGAAGGCGAGTCCGTCGAACTGGTCGACGGCGCGGAGGCTGGAATCGAAGGCGTATCGGCGGACGTCGAAGTCCTGTTCGAGGCGGGTCTTCCAGTCGGTCTGCTTGACGAGCCGATCGCGGAGCCAGTCGCCCCTGGTGGAGGATCCCTCGCCGTCGTGGATGGTCAGGCTCTGGCTGTTATCGGCGAGGACCAGGAAGGCGTTGGCCCCTCGCCGGGGTTTTCGTCCGGCGAGCATTGGCTCAACCAGGCAGATCAGAAGCGCCAGGAAGCCGAGCATCTTGAGCGACGCCGCGAGTAGTCGGATGGCCGGACGCCCCGGGGCGCGCGCATAGCTCCAGACCAGCAGGAGCGCTGCGATCGCCGCGAGCGCGCCCACCGTCACGAACCATTGAGGCGAGCCCCAGACCAGAGTCGTCATTTCTGTGGGTCCGTTGTCGGTGGTTCATTGTCGGATGCTGGTTTTGGAGTCCTGGTCGGATCGTTTGCGGGTCTCTGGAGGGCCGAGAGTCGTTCGTAATAGCGACGAACGCCCTCGGCGTACTGGGGCGGGACGGGGTCGCGGTCGATGGGGACGAGCGAGTCGGGCGACTCTCGTCGGGCGAGCTCCTCGGCGATTTTCTGCCGGAGTTCGTTGATTGGCCGGGTGACCAGGTTTTGCAGCTTGTTCCAGTCGGGGTCTCGGGAGTGTCGGCGGACCTCCTCGCGGGCGCCCCGGACACGGTCGCGGATGCGGGCGGCCTCCGCGCGCCACTCGGGGTCTTCGATGAGCTCCTCGACGTCGCGCATTCGGTCGGACCACTGTCGGAAGCCTTCGCCGGTGATCGGGCCTACCGGCCCGGCTGGACCGGCCGGGCCTTCCTGTCGCATGGCCTGGGCGATCCGGTCGAGGTCGAGCCCGCCCTGGTTGCCTCTGCCCCCTGGGCGGCCCCTGCTGGGTTGCTGGCCGTTTGGCTCGCCTGCTTGCCGACCCTCTCCGGGCTGAGGTTGCGGATCTTGCGGATTGCCTGGGTTTTGAGGGGCTGCAGTGGGTTCGTTCGCGCGATTTCCGGAGGTGTTCCCGGGCTGGGGCTGTTGGCCCTGACGGTTGCCCGGGTTGTTTGATCTCGCGTTGGGTTCGTTCGCGCGATTTTCGTTGGCGTCCTGACGATCCCGGCTGCCGGGTTGCTGGCCCTCCTGCCGATCTTGCCGGTTGTCCGGGGGGCGAGCTTCCGCGGTGGGTTCGTTCGCGCGATTTCCGGGGGCGTTCCTTGCCTG
>DAHZZC010000964.1 GCA_027435495.1 Planctomycetales bacterium | reverse complement strand
GGCCGATATGCCGGCCGTCGAATGGCCCGGCTCTGGTCGCCCCGGGTGAAGTTCTCGACCTGGCGGCGGCTCTGGATTGCCCTGGCCGAGGCCGAGAAATCGCTCGGCCTGCCCATCTCCGACGAACAGATCGCCGCGATGCGCGACGCGGTCGAGGCGATCGACTTCGACGCCGCGACCCGATACGAGCGCCGGTTCCGTCACGACGTGATGGCGCACGTTCACGCCTTCGGCGATGCCGCGCCCTCCGCCCGGCCGATCATTCACCTTGGCGCCACAAGCTGCTATGTCACCGATAACGCCGACCTGATCCTGATCCGATCGGGCCTGGAAATCGTCCGCGACAAGATCGCCGCGACGATCGACGCCCTCGGCCGGTTCGCCGAGGCTCAGAAGGCCCTCCCCTGCCTCGGCTACACGCATTTTCAGCCGGCGCAGCTTGTGACGGTCGGCAAACGCGCGACGCTCTGGTGTTATGAGCTGATCCTGGACCTCCGCGAGATCGAGCACCGGCTGGCCGAACTGAAGTTCCTGGGCGTGAAGGGGACGACCGGAACCCAGGCGAGCTTCCTGGAGCTTTTTGGCGGCGACCACGCGAAGGTCGAGGAACTGGATCGCCGCGTGGCCGAGGCGTTCGGCTTCGGGGCCTCGTACCCGGTCTCGGGGCAGACGTATTGCCGGAAGATCGACACGCAGGCGCTCGCCGGACTGGCCGGACTGGCTGAGTCGGCCCACCGGTTCGGGACCGACCTCCGCCTGCTCGCCCACGAGCGCGAGCTGGAAGAGCCGTTTGAGTCGGAGCAGATCGGGTCGTCGGCAATGGCGTACAAGCGGAACCCGATGCGTGCGGAGCGGATGTGCTCGCTCGCCCGGTTCGTCCTGGCGATGCCCGCCGCCGCCGCGCAAACCGCCGCGACTCAGTGGCTGGAACGCACCCTCGACGACAGCGCCGTCCGCCGCCTCACGCTCCCGCAGGCGTTCCTCGCTGTTGATGCGATCCTGAACCTCTATCTCGACGTCGTCCCGGGGCTGGTGGTCCGTCCCTCGGTGATCGCCCGGCACGTCGCCGAGCACCTGCCGTTCATGGCGACCGAGAATCTCCTGATGGCTGGCGTGCAGGCCGGCGGCGACCGCCAGGCGCTTCACGAGCGGATTCGAATCCACTCGATCGCCGCCGCCGACCGCCTGAAGGAAGGCGCCGCCGACAACGACCTGCTCGATCGCATCCGCTCCGACGCCGCCTTCCCGAAGCTGGACCTCGACGAGGTCCTCGATCCGTCTCGATACACCGGACGATCGGCCCGGCAGGTCGAGGAGTTCCTCGCGGCCGAGGTCGAGCCGATCCGCCAGCGCTACCCCGGCCCCTACGCGGAGGACCCCGATGATCGGGTACGCGTCTGATCGAGCGTCGACCGCGATCGCTTTTCTCCTCTTCGCCGGCCTCGGTCCATCCATGAGCCTGACGCACGCCGACGAAGGAACGTCGCCCTCCTCGATCCGGTTCGAGGTCCGCCTGGGCGCGGGCCTGCCACGGTCGACCGGCCGGTTGATGGTCGTCCTGGCACCCGCGGCGACGCCCGAACCCCGGCTCGCGATCGGCCAGACCGGCCTCGATGCGCCCCCCCTGCTCGGCCGCGACGTCGACGGCCTCAACCCTGGCGAGACCGCGACGCTCGACGGCCGATCGGCGATCTTCCCAATCGATCGCCTGGCGGACCTTCCCGCCGGCGAGTACGCCGTGCAGGCCGTTTTGCACCGCAATCGCGACCTCAACTTTCCCAACGCCCCCGGCGATCTCCTCGGCCCCTCGCGAACCGTTCGGATCGATCCCGCCGCCGCCCGCGTGATCGCGCTCGAACTGGATCGAGCCCTGCCCGACGAATCGCTCCCGCCCGATACCGATCTGGTCCGACATATCAAGATCCGGTCGCGGGTGCTCTCCGAGTTCCACGGAAGGCCGATCGACCTCCGCGCCGGAGTGATCCTCCCGCGCGGGTTTTCCGACCATCCCGACCGCCGGTATCCGGTCCGGGTCCACATTGGCGGCTACGCCGCGCGGTACGACGAGGTCGACGCGATGATGGCCGAGGGAACCCGGTTCCGCCGCGCCTGGATGGCCGACGACGCTCCACCGATGATCCTGATCCACCTCGACGGAGCCGGCCCGCTCGGCGACCCGTACCAGGTCGATTCGGCCAACCACGGCCCTTATGGCTCCGCGGTCACCGGCGAGCTGATCCCGGAGATCGAGCGGAGCTTCCGCGGAATCGGCCTGGGCGAGGCGCGGGTGCTCGACGGCGGTTCGACCGGCGGCTGGGTCGCGCTGGCGCTCCAGATCTTCTACCCGGATTTCTTCAACGGCGCCTGGTCGTCGTGCCCCGACAGCGTCGACTTTCGGAGCTTCCAGCTTGTGAACATCGACGAGGATACGAACGCCTACGTCAATCGCCACGGGTTCGAGCGGCCCTCAGCGCGTGAGGTCTCGGGCGACGTTCGGTTCACCATGCGGCACGAGTGCCGGCTGGAAAACGTGATCGGTCGCGGCGACTCTTACACGCTCTCGGGCGGCCAGTGGGGCGCCTGGAACGCAACCTACGGTCCGAGAGGCGCCGACGGCCGGCCCGTCCCGCTCTGGGAACCGGCGACCGGCCGGATCGACCGGGCCTCGGCCGATCACTGGAAGAAGTACGACCTCCGCCGGATCCTGGAATTGCGATGGACCGAGCTGGGACCAAAGCTCCGGGGAAAAATCCACATCTGGGTCGGCGAGGCGGATGACTACTTCCTCAATAATGCCGTCCACCGGCTCGATGCCTTCCTTTCGCGAGCCAGGCCGGCGTATGAGGGGTCGATCGCGTATGGTCCCGGACAGGGCCACTGCTGGCGGGCGATCTCGGAGCGCGAGATGATGAGGCAGATGGCCCGCCGGATGGCGGGCGAACTGGGATCGACACCCCCTCCATCAGTTCGGGAGATGGACTCGCCATGAGAACGAATGCGAGACTCCGCGCGGCCGCAATGGCCCTCGCGATGATCGCCTCGGCCGCCGCGACGGCCGGCGCCCAGTCGGATCAGGCGAACTACGACGAGGCAAAGGTTGGGAACTTCCCGCCGCTCGACCCGCTCACCACCGCCGACGGCAAGAAGGTCACCACTCCCGAAACCTGGGGGAAGGTGCGCTGGCCGGAACTGCTCCGGCTCTTCGAGACCGAAATGTACGGCCGGATCCCCGAGGCGGCACGGTCGATCCGGCCGACGTATCAGGTCCGGTCGGAAGATTCCAACGCCCTCGGCGGCAAGGCGATCCGCCGCGAGGTCACGATCCGGTTCACCAGCGACCCTGAAGGCCCGCGGATGGACTTGCTCGTCTATCTCCCGAAGCGGGCCTCGGCGGCGGCCCCGGCGCCGGCGTTCGTCGGCCTGAATTTCGGCGGGAACCAGACGGTCGATCCCGACCCCGGCATCGCGCTCGGGCGAACTTGGACGAGGCCCGGCAAGGGGCTTCCTCGCGAGCGGCACACCGCGGCCGAAAAATCGCGAGGCACCGCCGCCTCGCGATGGGCGGTCGAGCGGATCATCGACCGCGGCTACGCCCTGGCGACCGCTCATTATGAGGACATCGAGCCCGATTTCGACGGCGGGTACAGGTACAGCGTTCGGGCGCTCCTCGACCGCGACGGCAAGGGCCGACCAGCGCCCGACGAGTGGGGCGCCATCGGTGCCTGGGCCTGGGGCCTCTCCCGGGCGCTCGACTACCTGGAGACTGTCCCGGAAGTCGACGCGAACAAGGTCGCCGTGATGGGTCATTCGCGGCTGGGCAAGACGGCCCTCTGGGCGGGCGTGATCGAGCGTCGATTCGCCCTCGTGATCTCGAACAATTCGGGATGCGGCGGCGCGGCCCTCTCGCGCCGGATCTTTGGCGAAACGGTCGGCCGGATGAACCGCTCGTTCCCGCACTGGCTCTGTGCGAACTTCCAGAAATACAGCGACCGCGAGGCCGACCTCCCGTTCGACCAGAACGAGCTGATCGCCCTGATCGCTCCGCGGCCCGTCCTGGTCTGCTCGGCCGACGAGGACCTCTGGGCCGACCCGAAGGGCGAATTCCTGGGAGCCCTCGGCGCCGATCCGGTCTATCGCCTGCTCGGCACCGATGGCCTGGCCGTCCGCCAGATGCCCCGTACCTCGCGAGACGGCCTCGTCAACAGTACGATCGGCTATCGCATCCGACCCGGCAAGCACGACGTCACGCCCGACGACTGGGAAGCTTACCTGAACTTCGCCGATCGCCATTTCCACCACGGCTCACAATGAGGACGTGGTGACCGACGATAGAAATGGCGTCGTCCACGCTCGAATTCCCGATAGCCGATCGCCCCGACCACGCCGCCGAGAAATCCCGCCAGAACGATCGGCCACCCGAG
>DAHZZC010000963.1 GCA_027435495.1 Planctomycetales bacterium | reverse complement strand
GCCAGCCGAGCGGTTCGCGGGGCCATGATCGACCGCCAGAGCGGCGGGCCGATCACCGTTCCCACCCCGACCAGTGCCGCCAGCACGACGATTCCCGCCGCGATGGCAATCACTCGCCGCCAGCGTCGCGGCGACTCCGATTCCGCGACGAACTCCGGGCCCGGCCGGGCCTGGGCCATTGTCATGATCGCGCCCACGGGCATCGTGGGCCTCCGCGTCACCTTGACGCCGCGCCGGCTCCTCCGGGCGGCCCTTTTGCTCCACGATATCCGCGATCGGTTGGACCGGCAATTCCGGCTGAGCCGCCTTGCCCTCCTCCCCTCCTCCCCTCCTCCCCTCCTCCTGGTTCCCACGGGAGGCGATGGTGTTCCGTTGGACCGCTTGTGGTCGGCGATCTTCGCGCGAGCTTGAGGTTCGTGCGTGTCTGTCTGATGTAGGAGCCGGCTCCAGCCGGCGATCCTCGCGTGAGCTTATCCTTCGAGTGGGTCGGGGGCTCCTACAATTGTACATTCTCCAACCGAAAGCAGAGAGTCTGATGTTGGAGCCGGCTCCAGCCGGCGATCCTCGCGTGAGCTTCGGCATTGTGTGGTTCGACAGCGGGATCAGGCTCCGACATGGGCCGGAGAAACCTTGCTCTCACATCGGAGTTCGGACGACCCCGGCCATCGGGAACCAGACCGAACCACCGGGCTCGTGAATGAGAGCCATTGGAGGCGAATCTCAACCCCTCCGCAAGGCCCGGCCTGGCGTGGCGCCGGTTGGTTCGCCGTCTTGCAGGACGATCGTCCCGTTCACGATCACGTGGTCGACGCCCTCGGCCGGCGCCCGGCCGTTGGCGTAGGTCGATCGGTCGATCACGGTGGCCGGGTCGAAGATGGCGATGTCGGCGACGTAGCCCGTCCGGATCAGGCCGCGGTCGGTCAGACGATACCGACGCGCCGCGTGCGTCGAGAGGTGCGTGACCACTTCCGACCAGTCGTAATCGCCCAGCTCCCTCGTGTGGTGGCCGAGGAGCCGGGCGAAGGCCCCCCATCCGCGCGGGTGCGGGAAGCCGCCCCGGAAGATCCCGTCGGAGCCCGCCATGTGCGCAGGGTGCCGGAGGATCGCGCGGACGTCGGCCTCCGTCCGACTCCCGGGTCGGAAGACGACCACGCCGACCGCCATCCCCGAGGCACACAGGATCTCGCAGACGAAATCGCCCGGGTCGAGTTTGGCCCGCGCGGCGGCCTCGGCGACGCTCAGCCCCTCGGCCCATCGCCATTCCTCGTTCGCCACCATCGCGATCGTCACGTGGTCGAGAGGCTGTCGGAGGCCGTCCGCGAACCACTCGTCGCGAAGTCGAGCGCGGATCGCCGGATCGGAGAGGCGCTCCAGCGTCGGGTCGATCCCGCCGGCCTGGACCCACCCTGGCAGCGCGATCATCCCCAGGATCGAGTTGCCCGCGAGGTAGGGATAGCTGTCGAACGTGAGGTCAAGGCCCCGGGCGCGGCCCTGGTCGATCAGAGGCAAAAGAAGGTCGGCCGGGCCGTTGTAGTGCGAGATGTGCGCGGCGACGCCCGAGGCTTCCGCGATTCGGTAGACCTCCTGCATCCCAATCGTCGCGTCGGCGCCGTAGCCGCGCATGTGGGTGACGTAGACGCCGTCATCCGGCACGATCGCCTCGCAGAGAGCAGCGATCTCGCGGGCGTCGGCGTAGAGGCTGGGGATGTAGTCGAGCCCGGTCGAGAGCCCGACCGCGCCGGCGTCCATTCCCTCGCGGACGAGCCGCTTCATTGCGGTCAGTTCGTCGTCGGTCGCGGGGCGATGGTCGAGCCCCATGACCTCCATCCGGACGTTGCCGTTCGGGACCAGGAACGCGACGTTCATCGCTGTGGATCGGTCGAACCGCGCGAGATATTCCTCAACCGTCCGCCAGTCGTAGTCGAGGCCGGGCGGGTTGCCGTTGAAGCCGGCGGTGTAGCGTCTCATGTACGAGAGCGTTTCGGGTGAGGCCGGGGCGAAGGCGCTGCCGTCCTGACCGATGATGTAGGTCGTCACGCCCTGCTTGAGCGCGGGCAGGTGGATCGGATCGGCGAGGAGCATCAGATCGCCGTGGACGTGGGCGTCGATGAAGCCGGGGACGACGTATCGGCCGGTCGCGTCGAGGACCTTCGCCGCCTCAGCCCCTTCGAGGCGGCCGACATCGGCGATCATCGATTCGAGCAGCGCGACATCGGCACGAAACGGCGGGCCGCCGGTGCCGTCGATCACCCAGCCGCCCTGGATCAGCAGGTCGAACATGGCACGGTCTCCTCAGCGAGACGAGGTCGAATCCACCTTCTCGGCGGCGATGACGGGTCCCTGCCCGAGTCGCGTGTCGGCCCCTCGCCAGAGGTACCAGCTTGCGATCGATCGAAAGGGCCGCCAGATCTCCGCGAGCGGCGGGCATTCGCCTGGACGAGGTAGTTCGGCGAGCGCGTATCGGTCGCGAATCCCGGCACGCACGCCGAGGTCGCCCGACGGCAGGACATCCGGCCGGTTCAGGGCGAAGATCAAAAACATCTCAGCCGTCCAGACACCGACGCCCTTGATTGAGACCAGGGACTTGATGATCGCTTCATCGGTCCACGAGTCGTCGATCGCGTCGAGCGGGACATTGCCCGAGGCGACGGCCTCGGAGAGGTTGAGGACGTAACGGGCCTTGACCCCTGAGAGCCCGACGCCGCGGAGGACGGGCTCACCCAGTTCGATCAACCGGGCGGGGTGGTGCGGCTCGCCGCCGACCTCGACCAGCCGCCGATGGATCGAGGCCGCCGCCTTCGACGAGATCTGCTGGCCGATGATCGCGCGGACGAGCGTTCCAAACCGGTCGGGCCGCGGCTCCAGCAGGCAGGGGCCGACCCGGTCGATGATCGTCTTCAGATGCGGGTCGACTCGTCGCAGGTGACGCTCGGCCGCCGCCCATCGCGAGGGCGTCGTGCGTCGTCGGGTCGTCTTCGCCATCGGCGCCCCCGTCGTCATCGTTTGCTTGACGGACGTTCATGCTACGCCGATGATGGGTCGGAGGCAAGCCCAGCAGGGCCTCGATCTTGCCGAGCCGCCCGAGGAAGTCGCCAGGGACTCGAGGACGAGAAGGCCTAATCTCCGAACGCCACCCCCACGAGCGAGATGTCGTCGCGGAGGCCGACGGAGCCGGTCCATCGGGCGAGTTGATCGAGGAGCCGGCCGAGGGCGCCGTCGATCGGCTCGTGGCGGGCGGTTTCGAGGGCGGCGAGCATCTGGTCGCTACCGAAGACGCGGCCGCCGGCATCCATCGCCTCGGGGATGCCGTCGGAGTAAAGGAAGATCCGATCGCCGGGGGCCATCGGCAGGACGTGTTCTTCGTAGGGGAGATCGACCAGGCCGATCGGGAATCCCCGGGTGTCGACGATCCGGGCCGGTCCCTCGGCCGGGACGTGGACGATACCGGGGTGTCCGGCCGAGATGTAGTGGAACGCTCCGCTCTCGGCGTCGAGGACACCATAAAGGATCGTGAAATATTGCTCGGTCGTCTCGTCGAAGGGAAACATTCGGTTGAGGCGGGCCGCGACTTCAGCCGGGCGCGTCGGCTTCCCGTTGCGGGCGGTTTCGCCAGGACCCAGGACCGACGTCGGATCCGAGGGCGGCGAAAGCACCCGGCTCAGCGTGACCGAGAGCAGCGCCGAGGCGACCCCGTGGCCGCTGACGTCGAAGACGTAAAGCGCCGCGTGGCGTTCATCGAGGGCGAAGGCGTTCAGCCCGTCGCCGGCCAGTTCCTCGCAGGGCCGATAGTGCCAGGCGAACCGGGCGCGCGGCAGCCTTGGCTCGCCGCGTGGCAGGAACGCCTCCTGAATCCGGGCGGCGGCGCGGAGGTCACGCTCCATCCGACGGTTCGCCTCGGCCAGCCTCGCATTGGTCCCGATCAGTTCGAGGTTCCGCTGTTCCAAACTCCGTTCGAGCCGGAGCGTCTCCTCGACCGCCCCCTTCAGCGAAAGCTGGGCCTGAATGCGTGCCAGCACAACCGGGAAATCGAGCGGCTTCGAGACGTAGTCGTTCGCGCCGAGTTGAAGCGCCTCGACCACGTCGCCGCTGTCAGTCAGACCCGTCGCCATGATGACCGGGAGCTCGGTCGCTGGGTGCGATTGCCGGAGTTCGCGGAGGACCTCCAGCCCGCTGAGGCCCGGCATCAGCACGTCGAGCAAGACCAGGTCGAACGGACGCTGGCGCATCAATTCGATTGCCTGGTTGCCATTCTCGGCGACCGTGACCGAGAATCCCTTGTGCTCCAGCCGTCGCGAGAGCATATGTCGGTTCGCCTCGTCATCGTCGACGACGAGTAGCGAGCCCGGGGAGCTGACCCTGAGAGGTGCATCCATGGTTCCGGCCCGCTGGGTGCGAAGTTCCCGCGATCGCCGGGGGCTTTCACCCGCAGCGAAGCTGGGTTTTGCGAAGGTTGGGTAAAAAGACCGGCCAGTCGGGGCTTTCTGTGTCCCGACGGCCCGGGGACCTCTCATCCAACAGGGGAGGAGAGGTCGGGCTCATGCCCACCGGAAGCCAAGTATTGCAACCGGCGTGCCAAGGGAGGGCGGCGGGAAGATGGGGCAATGGAGATGGATCGGTACCGCGCCCTGGCCGCTCAGATCGAGGCCGGGTGCGATCGCCGGATCTCGGCCATCGAACGCTGGCCCCGATGTGCTCGCCGGGACGCGGTCAAGAGAGGAGGACGTTACCCGACGGGATACGGCTCGCGCAGCGTAAAGAGCGGGTTGGCCTCGACGTACTTGCGGACGCGGTCGGTTCGCTCGATGGCCTTCGGCAGGAAGTTCACGGCCTCGTCGATCCGCTCGTCGGGCTCGGCGCAACTGAACCGGAGGAAGCCGGCGCCGGCGTCGCCGAAGCACTCGCCGCCCAGGCAGGCGACGCCGAACGCGTCGTCGGCCGCCTCGAGGAAGTAGAGGGCGAGTCCGTGCGAGGTGATCCCCAGCCGGTTGCAGAGCGCCCGGACGTCGGGGAAGACATAGAACGTCCCGGCGGGCCGGAGGACGCGGAAGCCCTCGATCCGCTCCAGCCCCTCGCAGAGCCGGACCACCTTGCGGCGAAACCGCTCCATGTACTCGTCGCGGGTCTCGTCGTCCTGTTCGAGCGCCGCCTCGGCGGCACGCTGGGCGAGCGGCGGGCTGCACGACGCCGTCGTGTTGATCAGCTTGCCGAAGGCGTCGACCACCTCGGGCGCCGCCACCGCGAACCCGATCCGCCAGCCGCTCATGCTGTACGACTTGCTGAACGTGTACGCCGCGACTGTGTGGTCGTACATCCCCGGCTCGGCCAGGATCGAGGCGTGCTTCCCCTCCCAGACCATGTGGCAGTATGGCTCGTCCGAGAAGACCACCAGATCCGTGCCTCGGACGACATCGGCGATCGCGGCGAGGTCCTCACGGGTCGCGACGCCTCCCGTCGGGTTGTGCGGCGAGTTGAGCAGGATCGCCCGCGGCTTCGGGTCCGTTTCCAGGAACCGACGGACCGCCGCGGCCTGCGGTCGGAAGCCGTCCTCGACCTTGAGCGGGGTCATCACGGCCCGCGCCCCCCTGCGCTGGAGGTTCGGCAGGTAGGTGGGGAACTGCGGGCTGAAGACAAGCACTCCGTCGCCCGGTTCGAGGAACGCCTCGGCGAAGTATTGCTCGAACGGTTTGGCGCCCGAGGCCACCACGACGTTCTCGGCGGTCGCCTTGTAGCCGAACTCCCGCTCGACGAACCGGGCCGCCGAGGCCCGGAAGCTGGGCAGGCCGAGGCTCGGACAGTATCCAGTCTGGTTCTCCTCGATCGCGAGGATGCCGGCGCGCTTTGCGTTCGGGGTGCTGGGGAAGGGGCTGTCGCCGATCTCCAGTTCGACGACGTCCTTGCCGCGGGCCTTCAAGGCCCGGGCCATCGCCAGCACGCTGAACGCCGTCTCCGCCGTCAGGTTTTGAACCAGGTTGCTCAGTCGAGGCATTTGACGTGGGTCCTTTGTTGATCGCCTTTTTGTCGGTTGGGGTGGATCTAGCGGGAGGCAATCGTCTGGGCGAGCGGGCGGACGATCCGGGGGATGATTGACTGATGCAGGACCTCTTCGCCGACTTCGCGCTGGCGCTTCAGCGAGTCGAGGAAGGTCTGTTCGGGGCCGGTGCCCCAGTACTGGCGGATGGTGAAATACACGCTGATCTGATCGTCGCCGTACTCACGGGTCCGGACCTGGTAGGCGTTGGTCCGGGTCTCGATCGCGAGGCGGCACTGGAGCTGGCACGATTCGTCGAGAGCGAGCGTCAGCGATGGCTCGTAGTTGATCACCTGGGCGCGGGGCATTTCGAAGAGCCCCTCGAGCCCGTGACCGACGCCCAGCGCCTCGGCGACGACCTCGTCGTGGTTGCCGTCGTAGTTGAAGTCGAAACCGAACATGAGGTCGAGGGCCTCGCAGTCGAGCAGGCTGATGGTCAGCAGCGGCGGGGCGAGGTCGAGGACCATTTCGTGCTGGC
>DAHZZC010000962.1 GCA_027435495.1 Planctomycetales bacterium | reverse complement strand
ACGCCGATCTTCTCCTTGAGGGGCCTGGTGCCTTCCTGGAGCTTGCCGAGGATGTTGTCCTTGAACTCCTTCATCGCGGGGTCGTTCCAGAGCTGGCCGTAGTGGCTGCCCCGGAAGGCCTCACGAAACGCCTTGGCATCGGCGATCTTGAAGAGAAAGAGGGTCGAGTCGGGGAGAACGCGTTCCGGGGGCGTGGCCGCCCGGGCGCTGGCCGCCGGCATCGCGGCGCCGAGGAATCCCAACCATCCAGCGAGGGCCAGGCGAATGATCGCCCGCTTGGCCTTGTGCATCAGACAACACTCCATTCGTACCAGGCCCCGCCGGCTCACCGGCACGGAGGGGCGAGATGAACCGCCGACACTCGGGCCGGGGTTACTTTTGCGATCCTTCAGGCGCCGCGCCTGAGTCTCGGTGGGCCGGCGGTGACCGGCATGCGTCTTGATCGAGGAACCATCGGGACGACCGCTGGGTTCGCGGTTTGGTCCGATCCGCCTGCCTAGCCTACCTTCTCTCTCCGCCTTCGGGCTCGACTCAACGCGCCTTCGAGGCCGATCCGGAGCCCTCTCCGCCCTGTGCAGGCCGGTTGGTGGCCGGCGTTGACGAGGTCGAGGATGCACGGTCGTTCGTCCCGGCCCGGAGCCCCTCGGGCCGTCCGGCGACGAGCCGGCGGGGCGGGTCGGGGTAGCGATAACCACTGTTAGGGTTGGCCTTGTCAAACGAGAAGGCTTCCCGGTGGTGCAGGAACTGCTTGACGTAGGTCACCGGGATGGCGAAGCCGAGGTTATCGGCCATCGCCGCATGGGCGCCCCGGCTGTTGACACCGATCACTTCGCCCCGCTGGTTGAACAGCGGGCCGCCCGAGTTCCCGGGATTGATCGCGGCATCCGTCTGGAGAAAAATCTGCCCCTCGATATCGCGGCTTCGGTTGCTGACGATCCCCTGCGTGACCGTCCGCTCCAGGCCCAGCGGATTCCCCACCGCGAAGACCAGGTCGCCCACGTTGATGTCCTCAACATTACCTAGCACAACATGGCTGGGTTTCAGCCCCTTCGGCAGAGGAAGCTTCAGCAGGGCCAGGTCGAAGAACGGATTCAGAGCGATGATCTCGACGTCCTCAATCCGACGACGATTCAGACCGCCGGGAGCATTCAGGTAGAGGATGGCCGAGACGCGGGTCTCGCCCTGGATGACGTGAGCATTCGTGATGGCGTAGCCCTCGTCGTTGATCAGGAATCCCGACCCCTTCCCACTGGGGGTTTCGATCGAGACCACGGCCTCGCCGAAGCGGCCGACGAGGTCCTTGACCCCCGCCGGCTTCAGTTTGCCGGTGGTGTAGAGGCCGGACGAGTCGAGCTCCGTCGCCTTCGCCTCGGGACGTGGCGAGTCTGCCTCGGGCGCATCCCCCCTGGCCCGGCGGAGAACCTGGTCCTTGGGGATGCGGACCAGATCGTAACCGAGATCCACATAGAGTGCGTTGGACTTCTCGGCGACGACCTCGCCGACGATGCGCTGGCCGTCCTTGAGAATGACGGTCTCGAAGCCGGCGGCCGTCGCCCACAAGGGGCAGGCGAGCAGGCCCAGGAATCCTAACGCGGCGCAGTTGCGAGTGATGCGATCCAGCAAGGCGATCCCTCCGGCCTGACCTGGCCTGGCTCCCGTCTCCGTCGTTCCCACTATCGCGACAGGTCCCATTGTAAAAATCGCTCCGATGCTTTCAACCCTGACCCTGCGTTATCCGGGAGGGTCCCGGTCCGCCGATTCCCTCGGCGCCCCCGGTCAGCGTCGGATACATTGGCCTGGGGAGAACTGCGCTTGACGGTTTTTTCCCGATCGGTCTACTTATGGAATGGACCCGAGAGCTTGCGGTCCCCTCCCGGCCGATCGGCCGTTCCATCGACGCCAGTCCCGCGTATCCGCTCACCCATGCTGGGGAGAATTCCCGTGTCCAGATCACGACGGGGTCAGGATTTCCGGCCGGTCCTCGCCGGCAAGTGGTGGGCCGCGGCGATGGCCGCCGGGCTCTTGATGGCGACGGCCCTTCCGGCCATGGCCCAACAAGAGGCACCGCAGCCGGCAGAAAATAACACCGGCGCCGCTCAGCCGAACCCCTACCACAAGCCCGAGGACGACGCCCGACCCGACCCAGTCCCGCCATTCCGGCTGGATAAGACCCTGAAAACCATCCCGGTCCCCAAGGACCGCGTCCTTTACAATTACGAGATGGTGGACGCCTCACTCCTGCCGAGGGACAAGAAAGGAATCTGGGTCCTCGACTTCGCTTGCAAGAAACTTCGGCTCCGGACCGTTGAGATCCCCGGGAAGGGGCGCAAGCAGGTCTTCTACCTGTATTACAAGGTCGCGAATCGGACGGGTGCGCCGCGGATGTTCGCGCCTCAGTTCGTCATGGTCAATGAAAAGGGACAGCGGTTCGAGGACGAGGTGATCCCCGAGGCCGTCCAGGTCATCCGGCGCCGGGAAGATGATTCGATCCCGTTGCTGGGGGCGGTCGACAACATTGGGATGATCCCGCCGAGCACCAAGCCCAACGTGGACGACGCCGTTTTCGGCGTTGCAACCTGGGAGCGATGGGACCCGAAGGCCGACCGGTTTAGCATCTACGTTCGAGGGCTCTCTGACGGCTACGTCGAAGTCCCGGCGCAGGGAGGCGGCAAGCCGGTCGCGAAGTACAAGACGCTCCGGCTGGACTTCATCCGGCACGGTGACGAGCGGAATCTCGACGAACGTGAGATCGAGTTCGCCGATCCGGCTTACGAGTGGGTCTACTGGTGAGCTGCTGGACGCGAAAGAGCGCCTAACCTCCCGGATCGGCGTATCGGATCGGGTCGGCCATGCCGATCCGATCGAAGGCGGACCGCCGGATTCGGCAGGCATCGCAGGACCCGCAGGAGATCCCGTTGGGTGTCGGATCATAGCAGCTATGCGTCATCGCATAGTCGACGCCCAGTTGAAGACCCCGGCGGATGATCTGAACCTTGTCGAGTCGCAGGAGCGGGGCGTGGATGCGATACCTCCCCTCACCCTCGACCCCCGCGCGGGTGGCCAGATTGGCCAGGCGTTCAAACGCTTGAAGGAATTCGGGACGGCAGTCAGGATATCCCGAATAATCGACGCAGTTTACCCCGATGAAGATGTCGAACGCTCCCATTGCCTCGGCCCAGGCCAGGGCGATGGAGAGGAAGACGGTGTTCCGGGCGGGTACGTAGGTGATCGGGATGCCCTGGGCGATGGCCTCATCGGAGCGGTCGCGAGGGACGTCGAGGTCGTCGGTCAGTGCGCTCCCGCCGAAGGAACGAAGGTCGATCTCGATCTCGATGTGGCGAGCGACCCCGGCGGATTGAGCGATCTTCCGGGCGGCCTCGATCTCGACAGCGTGTCGCTGGCCGTAGCGGACGGTGAGCGCCTGGCAATCAAACCCGGCGGCTTTGGCCTCGAAGAGGGCGGTGGCGCTATCCAGGCCGCCGCTCAGCAGCACGACCGCCTTCGGCTGTGACTCCATCAATGGGTCTTTCCTCCGGGTGGATCAATTGGCGAGGATGGCAGAACGTGGCTTGCCGGCCGGGCCGGCATTCCGCTATCCTTATGAATTGCACCGGAACTGACAACCGCCCGCCCGGCTCGAATGATGCGCGAGGGGAAAACCCGCGGGCGTCGGGTCGTCGGGTTCTCCGATCGGATCACGCAGGACCGGATCTCCAATGGCTCACAAAAAGGGACAGGGCTCGAGCCGCAACGGCCGCGACTCGAATCCTCAGATGCTCGGGATCAAGCTCTACGGCGGCCAGTTCGCCCGCGCGGGGAGCATTCTTTGCCGGCAGCACGGGACGCGATGGCAGCCGGGGCGGAACGTCGGCGTCGGCCGTGACTGGACCCTCTTCTCGCTGATTGAGGGGACCGTGATGTTCGACCGGGGTGGGCGGCGGATCAACGTCCTTCCGCTGGAGACGGCCGCTGCGCAGGGCTGAATCCACGTCTGTTGAGAATTTTGCGGTGGGTCAGGCTGCAAGGCCTGACCTACTTGTTTTTCACCCTTGATAGGGCACCATGTTTGTCGATCGCGTGACCATCTTCGTGAGCGGCGGGGCCGGCGGCGACGGCTGCATGAGCTTCCGTCGCGAGAAATACGCGCCGAGAGGCGGCCCGAACGGCGGTGACGGTGGGCGCGGTGGTCACGTGATCATCCGGGCGGTGGAGGGACTTACCAACCTCGCGCATCTCTCGCATCAGCGGCACTGGCGAGCCAGTCGGGGCGAGCACGGGCAGGGTTCTGACTGCTTTGGCCGGGGTGCCGACGACCTGATCATCGAGGTTCCGCCCGGGACGATCGTCCGCGACCGGGACCGCGAATTCGTGCTGAAGGATCTACGCGAGGCTGGCGAGTGGGTCGTGGTCGCGAGCGGCGGACGGGGCGGGCACGGCAACGCGCATTTCAAGTCGTCGACCAACCGGGCGCCCCGGCAACATGAGAAGGGGTTACCGGGCGAGGATCGTTGGATCACCATGGAGCTCAAGGTGATCGCCGACGTTGGGTTGATTGGTCTGCCGAACGCTGGGAAGTCGACGCTCCTCTCGCGGATCTCGCGGGCGCATCCGGAGATCGCGGATTACCCGTTCACGACCAAGTATCCGAACCTCGGGACGGTGCTGGCCGAGGACATGAACTTCGTCGTCGCGGACATTCCCGGGCTGATTGAGGGGGCGCACGCCGGGCACGGACTCGGGCACGAGTTCCTCCGGCACGTCGAGCGGACTCACCTGCTCGTCCACCTGGTGGAGGCCGTCCCGATCGACGGCTCTGACCCGCTCCAGAACTATCGGACCATCCGAAACGAACTGGCGCAGTACAGCCCGAAGCTTGCGGATCGGCCCGAACTGCTGGTTGCGACCAAGATGGACGTCACCGGCGCCGAGGCGGCACGGCAGCGGATGGAATCGGAACTGGGGCGTGAGGTTCCCGGGATCTCGGCCGTCACCGGCCGCGGTATCCCGCAATTACTCCACCGGATCGTCGGGGTGCTGGTCGAGCAACGAAAGCCAGCCGAACCGGAAGCCCTGGCGACGGGTGGAACTCCGGCGATTCCCACCGTGCCTGAGGCCGTCACGGGCGCACCGGCATGATCCGCGTCGTCGCCGACCTGGGAAACACCCGGCTGAAGTGGGGAAGGCTCGACGCCTCGGGACGGATCGTCGAGTCGATTGCGATGCCGCTGGACGACCCTTCGGCCTGGGCGGTGGTGTGGTCGGGCTGGGAACGCGACTCGGGCGGCGGCGAGGTCTGCTGGGCTGTTTCGACGGTCAACCCGCCAGTTGCGGATCGGCTGGA
>DAHZZC010000961.1 GCA_027435495.1 Planctomycetales bacterium | reverse complement strand
ATGCTCCAGGTGCGCGGCAAGTTGCTCGGCCAGCTCGCGATAGCCAAGGAAGCCGCCGTCGTCCTCCACCTTCCGTTTCCACGACCCCAGATGTACCTCGTAGATCGCCATCGGACGATCGAGCGACTGGCGCTCCGCTCGATGAGCCATCCATTCGTCGTCGTGCCACTCAAAGCGGTTGATATCCCAGACGATCGACGCCGTCTGCGGCCGGAGCTCGGCGGCAAATCCGTACGGGTCCGACTTCTCGACCAGGTAGCCGTCGTGCTGGCTCTTGATCTCGAATTTGTAGACCTCGCCCTGCACCAGCTCGGGGATGAAGATTTCCCAGATCCCCGACGATCCCCGACTCCGCATGGGGTGGCGTCGGCCGTCCCAGTGGTTAAAGTTTCCCACCACGCTGACCCGTTGCGCATTCGGGGCCCAGACCGCAAAATGAACTCCGCGGACGCCCTCGTGCTCCCTCAGATGGGCGCCCAGCCGCTCGTAATTCCGGTAGTGGGTCCCCTCACCGAGCAGGTGCAAATCGAAGTCGGTCAGGACCGGCCCGAAGGCGTACGGATCGGCGAACTCCCACGAATGCCCCTCCTGGTTCTCGACCCGGAGCCGATACCCGGGTGACTCCGAGCGCCCTGCCAGTTCGGCGACGAAGAATCCATCGGGATGGATTCGCTTCATCGCAATCGCCTGACCCGACTGGCCCCGAGCCGGGTCGACGACCCAGGCCGAACTTGCATCCGGAAGGAACGCCCGGATCACCCACGCCCCCGCCGCACCGTTGCCGCCCGGAACCGCGTGCGGCCCCAGGATCGAGAACGGGTCCCAGTGGTTCGCCTGGACAATCAGGTCGATGTCCTGCGTCGATGTCATCGCGGCCGGCTCGGTCTTCACTGCCATGTTTTTCGGCTCTCGGTTCTGGCCTCGGGTGAGCTATCAATCCTGGACACTCTCAACGCACCTCGAGCATCCGCTCCAGAGCTGTGCGTGCCCAGGCGGCCGTCTCCAGATCGACCTGAATCCGGTTCACCGGCGTGTTCCGTGCCAGGTTCTCCAGGCACCACGCGAGGTGCGGAAGGTCGATTCGGTACATGGTCGCACACATACAGACCATCGGCGAAAGAAAATGGACCGTCTGCTCGGGATGTTCGTGCGCCAGGCGGTTGACCAGGTGCAACTCGGTCCCGACGCCCCAGATCGAGCCCGCGGGAGCCTTCTCAATCGTCTGGATGATGAACTCGGTCGAACCGACGAGATCGGCCGCATCGACCACCTTCATCATGCATTCGGGGTGGACGAGGACCGGACCGTCGGGGAACCGCTGGCGGAACATCGCGACGTGCTCGGGTCTGAACATCTGGTGGACCGAGCAATGGCCGCGCCAGAGAAGCACGCGCGCGGCCTGGATTGTCTCGGGCGGGTTGCCGCCGAGCGGCTGGCGCGGGTCCCAGACCGGCATCTCGTCGACCGGGATGCCCATCGTTCTCGCGGTGTTCCGGCCGAGGTGCTGGTCAGGGAAGAACAGGACGCGGCGTCGGCGGGCAAACGACCATTCCAGCACCGCCCGGGCGTTCGAACTCGTGCAAACGATCCCGCCATGCCGGCCGCAGAACGCCTTCAAATCGGCCGACGAGTTGATATAAGTGACCGGCGTGACCTCGCCCGTCTCGATGATCTCGCCGAGGTCCGACCATGCGGCCTCGACGGCGTCGAGGTCGGCCATGTCGGCCATGCTGCACCCGGCGGAGAGGTCCGGCAGGTAGACCGCAACCTCGTCGCGCGCCAGGATATCGGCGGTCTCGGCCATGAAATGCACGCCGCAGAAGACAATCGAGCGGCACGTGGCGCTCTCGGCGGCCAACTGGCTGAGCTTGTAGCTGTCACCGCGAAGATCCGCGTGCCGGATGACCTGATCCTGCTGGTAGTGATGGCCGAGAATCAGGAGCGAATCGCCCATCGCGCGGCGGACGGCCTCGATCCGTTCGTCCAGTTCGGCGTCGGAGAGGTCACGATAGTCTTCGAAGGGGATCGCACGGGTGCCCGCCTGGGGCTCGATCGTTGCGGTCTGACTCATCGGGGTGGAGGCTCTACGCGGGTCGGCAGCATGGGTGCGGACCCGGCCCCGACTCGACACGAGAGCCCGCACGAGGGCCGCGGCCGGATCGCCGGGCGACGGCGAACGGGCGGCCATCAAGGTCTGTCCCAAATTGGGGACACCGACGTATTATAGCCTTGGTCCGGGATGGGGGTTAGGGGTGAAAAATAAGGGGCTGGGGATTCGGGGTCAGGGGTTAGATCTGGAAGCCTTGCCTGTCTTCTCGCTCTCGCGTTCCTCCGGCGCTCGTCCGAACGCTTTGTTCGACCGAACCCGGCTCCTCATCCCTAAATCCTTACTGAGGATCTGATGAGCGGTAGCATCCTGATCGTCGATGATAGCGCGGCCGACCGCGTGCTGCTCCGGACGATCCTCGGGCGGGCCGGGTACGCCATCCACGAGGTCGCCAAGGGCGAGGACGCCATCGCACAGGCCCGCCGGATCAGGCCGCACATCATCATCCTTGATGTCAACCTACCCGAGATGAGCGGCCTGGAGGTCTGCCGGAAGATCCGGGCCGACCGCGAGATCTCCACCATCCCCGTCCTGATCCTGACCGTCCGGCACGACGACACCGATGTCGTCGCTGGCCTTGAGGCCGGCGCCGATGATTACGTGGTGAAGGATGCCCCCGGCGAGGTGATCGTCGGCCGGGTTCGCCGGCTGATTGAATTCCGCCAGATGTCGGGCCTCGCGATGCTCAACCAGCAGCTTGCGCAGGTCGGCCGGCTCCTGACCGGGATCGTCCACGAGATCCGCGGTCCGCTCTCGGTAATCCGGGGGAATGCGGAACTGCTCCGAATGGAGGCCGCCGCCGCCGAGCAGGTGCAGTGGATCGAATCGATCATCCGGAGCACCCGGCTGCTCCAGATCCGGCTCGATCACCTGATGGCAGCGGTCCGCGACACCTCGGGCGAGCCCCAGGTGATCGACGCCTCGGCGATCGTTCACGAGTCGGTGGACCTGTTCCTCAAGGGGCTCCCGCCCGGCGATCGGTCGTCCCAGGTCGAAATCGAGTCGATCGAGCCGCCTCCCCGGATCCGGTGCGACCCGGGCCGGCTGATGCAAGTGCTGCTCAACCTCCTGAGCAACGCCCGAGAGGCCATCCACCGCGACTCTGGCGAGGGACAAATCCTGGTCCGGATCGGCCGAACCCACGAGGAGGGGAGGTCGTGGGCAACGATCGAGGTCGTTGACAGCGGGCCCGGCATCCCGGAGGAGTTCCTCAACCGAATCTTCGAGCCGTTCTTCACAACTCGACGCGAGGGAACCGGCTACGGCCTTTATCTCGCCGCCCAGATCCTCCAGGAGCAGTCGGGCGGCCTCGCCGCCCGGAACAACCGCGACCGGGGCGCAACCTTCATCCTCCGGCTGCCCGAGGTCGACGGCGAGGCCGACCGCCCCGACCAGCCCCTACCCCCCCGGTGATCCCGCGTGAGCGACCCCAGCGCGCCCGGCCGACGCCCAGGTCTCCGGCGTCGACGGCCGAATCGGATGCGGAAAGGGGTCGGGGATGCGGAAAGGGGTCTTTCGGCTCCTGACCGCTTTGAAATGCTACATCCTCGGGGGATCTCGACCACCCTCCCTCCTCGAACGATTTGCCGCGAGACCCCGTGGAGACATGGTTGCGGACCTGTTAGGTTGGTCCATGACGGATAAATTCGAGGTGCCTCGAACGGCCGCGCCTGCCGGGTCGATGCGCTGCTTGAAGCGGCCTCCACGATGATCAACGTCGCGTCCCCCGACGAAGACAACCTCCGGGACCCGAGCGACTCGGATCCGCGCCTCGTCCTCGGCCGGCTCGCGCGCGAACGGCTCACCAAACACCCGCGACGGGCCCAGCGATGGATCGCGTCTCGCCGGATCGATCCGGCGATCTTCTCGGAGGAAGACGCGATCCAGCAGGCGATGATCCATCTCCATCGCCGCCTCCTCTCGGAAGGCCCCCTCCCCATCGACCCGGACACGCTCCACCGCCGATTCCTCCGGACCCTGAAGCAAGTCATCATCGACGAGAACCGCCGTCAGCATGCAAGCAAGCGTGGCGAGGGGGGGGGGTAAACTTTCGCTCGACGTGCTGGAAGCGGCGGGCTTCGACCAGATCGATCCCCGGGCGCCCGAGCCTCCCGAGATCGCGGGCCGTTCGGAGGAGGTCCGAAGGGTCCTCGACTTCCTCGGCCGGCGAGATCGGACGCTTCGCGCGCTCGCGGTCATGAGGATCAAGGGATATACGAATGAGCGGATCGGCGGGGTGCTCGGTGTCTCGACCGCCACCGTGGAGCGGAAGCTGGGGCGGGTCCGATCGCTGCTGGAGGAGTGGTACGGAGGGCAGAAGTGAGCATTTGACTGTACGAGATTTTTAACGCGATCCGAGATCGAGACTTGCGGCGGATTACCCGGGACCTGACGGGAGAAAACGGAAAATTGTTGAGGGGTTCTCGGCCTTTTTTACGGAATAGATAGGTAGAGGGAGTGGGATTCGAGTCGCCACGCGGATGGGGTCGCGGTCCCGAGAATGGGGCCGCGTCCCGGGCTCGTGGGGATGATGGGTCGACTTCCGCTCGCCTTCTTCCTTTTCTCGTCGCATTCGCAACGTTCGTACTCGATCGCGAGATTCGATCCTCGCGCGGGGCCCTCGTGGCCGCGATCGGGCCCACCGCTCGATCCGGCCGATGGGGCCCGCCTCCACCGTCCGCACCCGGGATGATCGTTCCGTCGACCGCAAGGGAAGCACCATGAGCCATCGCCGCGCCACTCGCCGCACGCGTCCCGAGTTGAAGCTGCACGTCGAGCCGCTCGAAGCCCGATGGCTTCTGAACGCCGACGCGCATCGGCCCCAGGAGACGACCCCACTGGTGGTCGCCTCGCTGCTCGGCGCTCGCACCGACGCTCCGAACTTCGCGCGGGAACTGGCCGCGCACCCCGGGAAGGCGGCCGACCTCGGGCTCGGCGCCCTGGCGGGGGCGCTCCGCCGACACGAGGGGTTCGCCGTCCGGCATGGGTGGGCCGCGGAACTGGCCCGGATCCTCGACGCGCACCCGCATTAAGCCGCCGTCCACCACCTGACCGGCCCGACGACGCACTTCGCGGCGCCGGTGGCGGGGCCGATCGTGGCGGTTCCCCCGGTTCCGGTGACCGCGAACCCTAACACGACCGCGATTGCGGCACCGGCGACCCCGCCGGCGCCACCCGCTCCGCCGATCGTCGCACAGGACCCTCTGTCGGTCGCCGTCGGCGGCTATCTCGACGTGACCCTGCCGAACCTCGGCCTGGGGAGCGCCGGGCTGACCTACACGATCACGCCC
>DAHZZC010000960.1 GCA_027435495.1 Planctomycetales bacterium | reverse complement strand
TTCGAGCGTCCCCAGGTAGGCGACCAGAGCCCGGACGTCGTCCTTCGAGGGCCGGGGCCCCTGCATGCTCTTGGTGAACGACTCGACCATCGCGTCGTCGAGGCTCTTCTGCCAGCCGTGCCAGGTCCAGGGGCCCGTTTGAGCCACCCTGCGGAGCGTGGGGACCTTCTTCCGGCTCTTCAGGTGGAACGTGCTGAGGTCCTGCCGGCCGTCGTTCAGCGTGTCGAAGTCGAGGCCGTTGGTGTGGCCCTCGCTGTGGCAGGTGTTGCAGCTATACCACTGGTTGAACGACCGGGTCGCGTCGTGGAAAACCATCTCCCCCCTGCGCACCAATGACGGCGTTTTCGGCCCGCCGATCGGGATCGTCCGGACGAGCTTCGCCGCCTCGGCGTCCACCACCTGAACGGCGTCCTCGAGAGAATTGGCGACGTAGACCGTCGTCGCGTCCGGGGCAAAAGCCACCTCGGTCGGCCGCCCGCCGA
This sequence comes from Planctomycetales bacterium, assembly GCA_027435495.1. GTDB lineage: Bacteria > Planctomycetota > Planctomycetia > Isosphaerales > Isosphaeraceae > JAKAUH01. The sequence goes on along the minus strand of DAHZZC010000960.1, from coordinate 9,286 downwards.
GCGCCACCCGACGGAATCGCCCGTCGCCCGTGAGCAATTCGGAAGCCATCAAATCGCGAGAGTTCTCGTCGCGCCAGGGGAGCCGTTTCCGATCGGTCCGGAAGACCATCAACTCGTGCGTTCCGCCCAGGCTGACCACGATCAGCCGCCCATCCCGACTCACACCGACCCCATGCGCATCGGCGGCGGCCTGGCCGCGGGGGTCGAGCGAGATCGTCGCGAATGTCGGCGACGATCCGTCGATCGCCACCCGGGTCAGCCGCTGGCCGAGCACCCAGCCAAGGTCGATGTTGTTCCTCGTCGTCGCGAACCGACGATTCTTCATGTTGGCGACGTACGCCGTCTTGCCATCCGGCCCGACGACCACCTGCCGAAGATTCACCCCGTCGATCGAGGTCGTCCGCTCGACGGCCCACTTCTTCAGATCCAGAATCGAGAGATCACCCGACCGCGCATTGCCGACCACGAGCTTCGACCCGTCGGCCAGGATCGCCAGGCCCCGGGGCTCGCGACCCACCCCAATCCGACCCGTAACCTTCCGACCGGCCAGATCGACGCGGACCACCTCGTTACTCACCCCAACGGCGACATACGCCGACGCCCCATCGCCCGAGATCACCACCCCACGCGGCTCGGGCCCGACCTCGACCCGACCGGCCACCTTCAGCCTGTCCCCACCGACCTCCAGAACGGCGAGATCATAGCCGTACCAGTGCGCGACCACCGCACGCCGGCCGTCGGAAGAAATCGCCACACCGGCGGGCTTCTCACCCGTCTTGACCTCGTCGAGAACGCGCCCGGAGGCGGTATCGACGAGCGAGACGGAGTCGGCGGTCTGGTTGGCGGTGAGCAACCGCCTCCCATCCACCGAAAGCGCCAGGGCCACCGGCGACCGATGCGGCCCCTCGCCGTCCGCCCGAGCGACCACCGGCACCACGAATGACACGGCCAATCCGAGGACCACCCGCGCCCCGATTCGTCCCCCAACCATGGAAGCAGGCCCCCGTGACCACGAAGTCGAATCGAAAAGAGAAAAGGCAGGAACCACGAAAATCACGAACGGACACGAAAAAAGACCCGGAGACAAACAGGGAAGCGTCATCCGAAGCCGCGCCGGGCCAGGAATCCCTGCCGGTCCAGTCGCGCCCCCAGCCTGAAACCCCGATGATCCTGTCCCTTTAGTATTTGCATTCGTCTTTTAATCTATTTTCGTGTCCTTCGTGTTTTTCGTGGTTACTGACTTTCTTCACATGCGGTCGACCACGTCGATCCCCAGCAGCCCGGCGCCGAATTTCAGGGTCCGGCCGGTCAAATCGCAGAGAGCGAGCCGGCTCTCGCGGCGCTCGGTCGACTCGGCCTTCAGCACCGGGCATTCCTCGTAAAATGTGCTGAAGGCGTTCGCCAGGTCGAACAGGTGATCCGTCAGGATATTCGGCTTGAGATCCTCCGACGCCAGCTCGATCACCTCGGGGAGCCGGAGCAGCTTCACGGCGATCGCCCGTTCGGCCGGGTGGGTCAGGAAAATCGTCGGCCGGGCCGCTCGGATCGCTTCTGGGGTCGTCTCGCCCTTCCGGAAGATGCTCTGCGTCCGGGCGTAGGCATATTGCAGATAGGTCCCGGTGTTCCCGTTCTTCGCCATCATCTTCTGCCAGTCAAACACGTAATCACTCACGCGATTCTGGCAAAGATCGGCATACTTGATCGCGCCCATTCCCACGACCACGGCCACTCTGCGCTGTTCCTCGGGATCGAGGTCGGGGCTGTTCTCCTGGACGACCTTGTAGGCTTCGACCGCCGATTCGTCCAGGAGCGATTCCAGGCCGACGACATCGCCGTCTCGCGTCTTGAACGGCCGGCGATCGGCTCCCATGATCGTCCCGAACGCAACGTGCTGCATGTCGATCGCGTCATGGCCCCACATCCGGGCCACCGCAAAGAGCTGCTTGAAGTGGTCGGCCTGCCTCGAATCGACGACGTAGAGCATCTGGTCCGGCTTCCAGGTCTCCATCCGGTACTGGATCGTCGCGAGGTCGGTCGTGGCGTAGGTGAAGGCGCCGTCGCTCTTGCGGACGATGAACGGGGCCTTGATCCCCTCGACGAAAACCACCGTCGCCCCCTCGCTCTCGACGGCCATCCCCTTCTTTTGAAGATCCTCGACGACCGAGGCGAGCCTCGGATCATAGAAGCTCTCGCCGAGCCAGACATCGAACGAGACGCCCATCCGGTCGTAAAGCCCGCGCAGGGCACCCAGGCAATGCGGCATGAACCGATCCCAGAGCGCCCGGTTCTCGGGGTCTCCGGCGTGGAGTTTGGCCGTCTCCTGCCGCGCGGCCTCCTCGACAGCCGTCTCGCCGTTCCGGATCCGCTTCGCGACCATCCGATAGAGCCGGGCCAGCTCGCCGACGGGATCGCTCGCAAAAGCGGCCTCGTCGCGGGCGTTCTTCCAGCCCCAGAGAATCATCCCGAACTGCGAGCCCCAGTCGCCGAGGTGATTATCCCGGATGACCCGGTGCCCGGCCGCGGCCAGAATCCGGGCGAGGCTGTCGCCGATCACGGTCGACCGCAGGTGCCCGACGTGCATCGGCTTGGCGACGTTCGGCGACGAGAAATCGACCACGATCGTCTTCCGTTTCGCGGGCGCGACAAGCCCAAGCCGATCGTCGTTCAAAAGCTCACCGAGCGCCCCGGCGATCCAGCCGTCATCAAGGCGGACGTTCAGAAACCCGGGCCCGGCCACCTCGGGCGTTCCGGCGATCGGGGCGAGGTCAACGGCTCCGGCGATCTCGGCGGCGAGGTCGCGCGGCTTCTTGCCGGTCGACTTCGCGAGGCCCATGCAGCCGTTGGCCTGATAATCGCCGAATTTCGAGTCGGTCGCCGGCCGGACCGCCGCCGAAAACGCCGAACGATCGGCGCCTTCCGGGAGCGCGGTCCCGAACCGGGCTTTCAGTTGGTCAAGTACGTTCATCGATCCCCAGTCACCAATTACCCATTCCCAATTACCAAGTACCAATTACCGGACGGGCTCATCCTTGCGATCGGCCCCGGCGCCCGAGGAATCCTGCCAGTCGAGGCGTGGAGCATCGCCCCAGATGTCTTCGAGCCCGTAATAGACCCGGTCTTCGGGGGAGAAGACGTGGACGACGAAGTCGCCGTAGTCGATGAGGGTCCAGCGTCCTTCCTCGGAACCCTCGATGCCGAGCTTGTGCTCGCCGAGCTTCTTCATCTCCTGGTCGATCTCGATGACGATGGCGTTGCTTTGTCGTCGGGAGCCGGCAGTGGCAATGACGAAGTAGTCGACCAGCGGGGTCGCCTTGTGGAGGTCGAGCAGGATAATATCCTTCGCCCGGTTGTCGTCGGCGATCCGAGCACAGCGCCGGGCGTGCTCCAGCGCGATGCCCATCCGGTTCGGCTCTCGGCGATCGGTGGCGTGGTGCGGAACCTCGTCCTGGAACTCGTGGGAGTCTCGGGTGCGGAGCGACCGCGTGCGTCGGGGGGTGGTGGTTTCCGAAACGGGCAGGCTGTTCGTCGGGTTTTGCTCGACCATTCCATTTTTCCGGTGTGCCGAGAGGGTCCGGGCCAGATCACCCCTTCGGCTGATGTTCCTGGGACCAGGGACCAGGACGAACCCCACCGGAGCGGACACAACCCTCCAGCGATCGGTTCGACCCCTCATTTTACCGACGACCCGACCCGGATGGCTATCGGGGTCCTGGCGAGGTCGGCAACCCGCGTGCCGGGGCCCAGGGCCGGAAGGGTCAATCGACCGGACGATCGACGGGCGTGGAGAGGGGAAGAATGGAGGTCGGGCGTGCTCCATCGCGGGCGGCTGGGACACCCCGCGATGGAGCGATTCAACGGGCCGGATCAGGGGATGTAGGTCAGGCCGCGGGCCCTGCTGATATTCACGACGCCCAGGGTGTTGCCCACGATCGTGTTGCCCTGAACCACCGAGCCATTGCTGGCGCCGAGGGCCGTCAGGCCGTATCCGCCGTTGGAGGTGATCCGGTTCCCCAGGCCGGACGAGAGCGGCCCGCCGATCGTCGTCTGGCGCGCCTTGATCAGCGTCAGGCCGTCGCCGGCGTTGTTGCTGATCGCCGAGCCGTACACCCGATCGCCCTTCGACGAATGGATGATCACGCCCGCCCCGGCGTTGAATCGAATCGTGTCCTGGAACGGAAGGGCCGCGCCGCCGATGGTCACCGACGACGTCCCCGGTCCGATCGCGATCCCGCCCAGCGCGTTGCCCAGCGGTTGCGTCCCCATGGCGCTTGTTCCGATGTTGGTGTGGAAGATCGCGATGTCGTGGGCACGCCCGGCGACCTGGATTCCGTATCGGGCGTTGGACGAGGCGGTCGTCGTCGGCTCGACCGACGGCTGGAACCCGCCGATCGCAATCTGATGGGCCTGGCCGTCGATCTTGATCCCGTCGCCGCCGTTCGGGATCGGCGCGTTGATCGACGTGTTGGTCCCGGTGGCCGTCTGCGTGACCTGCACGCCGGTGGCCTGGCCGCCGATCTCAATTCCATTGCCGCCGTTCCCCGCAATGATGCAGGTGCGGATCTGGTTGTTCCCACCGCTCGACGTGATCAAGATGCCGTCGCGACGGTTCGGCGCGGCCCCGGCAAAGGCGAAGACGCCGCCGAAGGTGTTGAACGACGTGAACCCGCTGGCACGTCCCGTCACTTCGATCCCGTTCTGGTTGTTCCCCGAGATCACATTGCCGAGCGGGATCACGCCGCCAACCTGCGTGTTGGCCGACGAGCCCGAGACCAGCAGGCCGTCTCGGCGATTGGCGACGATGGTTGCGTTGTTCGCGCCGGCGCCGATGAAGTTGGCCTGGACCGTCGTATTGTTCGAATTGGTGATCCGGAGGCCGTTACCGCCGTTGCCGCTGAGGACGTTGTAATAAATGAACGGATGGTCCTGAACCTGGCAGCCGATCAGTGCGTTCCCATTCGCCCGGACGATCGCGACGCCGTCGCCTCGGTTCCCCAGCGCCGCGTCTCCGTTGGCGGTCGTGCCGACGAAGTTGCCGCTGAGCGTGTTGGCGGTGGCGCCCCCGGTGATCAAAACGCCGTCGCCCCGGTTGCCCGAGATCAGGTTGCCCTGCGTTGGCCGGACGATCACGCCGGCGGTCGGGTTGTTGCCGCCGCTCGCCGTCCCGCCGATCAGGTTGTGCGACGCCCCCTTCGTCACCAGAATGCCGTTCTTCGCGTTGCCGACGGCGCGGGTTCCGGTGAAGTCGGTCCCGATGTTGTTCATCGCGATCTGGTTGCCCGAGGCGCCGTAGATCCCAATCCCGTTGCCGCCGTTCCCCGAGATCACGTTCGAAAGCTGGAAGCTGGTGTTGACCGTCGCCTAGTACGAGATGAGCCCGGTGCTGGTCGTGACGATCCCGACGACCTGATTATCGGCGACGGAGTTGGAGAACTGCGAACCGGTCGCGCCCGGGTAATCGGGGAGCGGGAGCCAATCGGCCGGTCCGAAGGTGCCGTCGGGATTCCGGGAAACCGTCGCCAGGTACGCACCGAGAGGGGCGCCCGAGGTGAGATCGGTGACGCCAGCGGCGAGGGTGTAGATGCCCTGCTGAGGTCCGCTGATCCCCTCGAAGTGAGTGCCGACGGCCGAGCCGGTCGGCGAGACGCCCGGGCCGGAGAACGAGGACCAGTTGGAAAACTGGCCGGTTGAGGCGTCATAGTCGACCAGGTAGGCCGCGGCGGTCGGCAGTCCAGAGCCGCCCAGCGTGTTGTAGCCGCCGGCGATGGTGTAGCTCGTCCCGCCGTTGAACCAGATCCCATACGCCGAGGTGGTCGTCGCGCCCGGATAGACGATGTCCGTGAACTGGCTGTTCGCGACATTGAAAAGGAAGGCGTGATCGGTCGAGGGAGCGCCGTCGCCGCCGTTGCCGACCGCGAGACCCCCCGCCGTGCTGTGGACGTAGGTGATCGAGGCACCCGGATAATCGATCGTCTGATAACTGGCCGGGTTGGAAAGGTCGGCGGTCGTCCCCTGGAACGAGAACCCCTGAACCTGCCCGTTCCCCGTCTTGTAGCTACCGACCAGCCGGAGGATATTCCCCGCGACGACATCAGGTCCGTAAAGGCTCGTCGAGGTCGCGCCCGGGTAGTTCACGGCGTAGCTCGTCCCGCCGGCGCCCGAGATCGGGCCGATGTAGAGCAGGCCGTTGGTGCCGGAGGTCCCGGTGATCAGGTACTGGCCGGGCGTCCCGGAATCGCGGATTCCCTGCCAGCCCGAGACCGGTTGCAGGCCGACCGCATTGGAGTTGTAGTAGGTGATCCCCGTCACCGGATCGAGCTTGCCAATGAGGTCGCCATGCGACGTGGCCAGGATCTTGATCCCGTCGCCGTGATTGCCAGCGCGAGTGGTCCCATTGGCGAGGACGCCGATGTCGTTCCCCTGCACGGTGATGTTCGAGGAGGCGAGCGTCACGCCCGCACCACCGGCGCGCACCAGCGCCAGCGATCGAAGGGTCGATCCATCCGACGCCGGTGCGAATCGGAGCCCGTTCGATCCCTGGAAGTTCACCGTGACGACCGGCGAGCCGTTGAAGTGAGGCGCCGAGGTGCCGTCGATCGCGACCGGGCTCGTGATGGCGGGGAGCGAGCGACGGCCGGTCTGGATCGTCCCGTCGACGGCGAAGTCGATGGTGTCGGCGCCCGGATGAGCGTTGGCCGAAAGGATCGCCTGTCGGAATGTCCCCGGACCGCTGGCCTTGAGACTCGTCACGGTGAACGTGCTGAGAAGCTCGCGAGATTCCAGGGTTTCAAGCGCCTCGAATCGTCGGGTGCGGGGGCGGCGGCGGGCAGGTGTGGCCTTCATCGAGGGTGTTTCCTCCTTGTGTCGGGAGTGGTCGGCTAGGTGATCGGTGCCCGATCTGGACGTTCGCATCCGGGAAGCGGCCGTTGCGATACGAGGTAATCTAGGACGGCGCGGCGGGGGAGGAGAACTCGCGCGTGAGGGATGGCCTCGATCGCGAGGTCGGGCGGGGCGGATGATCCGCGGACATCGAGAGCGGATCCATGGGAACGAGGAGGATTGGATTCAGGCCCCTTCGCGCGTGTGCATGGGTTGTTGTATAATATGGGATGGCACACAAGACCGTGCCGGGCCGTCCCGATGCAGCCGACAGCGGCGCGTCGAGAACGCTGCGGAGAGATGAAGGCCGGGCGAGGGCCCCGGCCGCCCACGCGCATTTTGGGACGTGCCGAGTCGGCAACAGGAAAGGGACGATTCGATGAGGCGACCGATGACGACCGTGCTGGCGCTCCCGATGGCGCTGGCGGTGGCGATGGGGACGCCGAGGGCGGAGGCCGGTCCGCTCGACCCGAATGCCTTCGCGTCGCTGGGGACGCTCGATATCACGAGCAACAATTCCTATGGAGGATACACATTCAACACAACGAACGACACGCTGACCGATGACTCAAACGGGGCGGTTTTATCGACGGGGGTGACGTCGAACGGGGTCGCTGTCTTCGACTTTAGTGAGATTACGCTCAGCGGCGCGTACTTCAACACGATCGGGAATGCCCCGCTGGCGCTCCTCTCGCGCGGCGGCATCAGTCTCACCGACACGATGGTCAATCTCGATGGTGGCGTCGGATTCGGGGGCGGTGGGATCGCCGGGCCGGGAGGCTATGCCGGCGGTCGTCAGGGCGGTGCCGGGGACGGCCCCGGGGGTGGGGTCGGCGGCGTGGTCGGCGGTGGCGGAGGGTTCGGCGGTGCCGGCTATGGGTTCGGCTCCGCGAGCACCGGACAGCCGTACGGGAATCTGGGCCTTCAACTCGTCGGTGGCAGTGGTGGCGGTGGCGTTTCCACTGTGGGCGGCGGCGGTGGAGGAGCCATCGAGATCGGAGCTATCGGTTTGCTGAGCATCAATGGCGGCACGATCTCGGCGGTTGGCGGCACCAACTTCCTCGACGGCGGCGGCGGGGGCGGCGGAGGGATCTTTCTTCATGCCGGCACCGTAAGTCTCGTCGGTTCCGATGTCCTGGACGTCAGCGGTGGTAATGGGGGTATGGGTACAGGGGGTTCGGGTTATGTTGGCACTGATCCGGTCCTAACGGGCGGCGGTGGCGGGGGACGTATCCTGATCGAGACCGATTCCTTCACGGCCTCAGGGAGCGGGAACTTCGCCAACCTGGCTGGCGGGACGGGATCTTTGCGCATCAGCAACGGCGGCGACGGCGTGCTGACGATCGACCGACTCGCCCCCGCGTCGGTCCCCGAGCCGTCGAGCCTGATCCTGCTGGGCCTCGCTCTGCCGATCGTTGCGCGGGCCTGGCGGCGGCGCGCGAGCTGACGACCGGCGGAAATCCCACGGAGGAGGCGCGGCGGCGCCTCTCGGTGGTCGCCATCTTCCCGCCCGTTCCGTCCCGGACGACGCGGTCCGGGCCTCGGATCAGATGCCAGAGCCCATCGGGGACGATCGGAACGTTCCATCGTTGCATCACGGCCTGCCCGGTGGGTCCGCGTTCGTTGACTTTCGCCCCTCGTGTCCTACAATGCGGGGGCTCGCTTCCCCGGATTTTCATCGATTTCGGACACAATCGGCGCCCCGATCCCATCATGCACCTCCTCACCGCCATCCCCGTCTACAACGAGGAGAAATACCTCGAACCGGTGCTCTCCGAGGTGCTCCGGTATGCGGGTGATGTCCTGGTCGTGGACGACGGATCGAGCGATCGAACACCCGAACTGCTCCGCAAGTTCCCGACGATCCAGACCATCCGCCACGAGCGCAACCGGGGATATGGAGCCGGGTTGCAGTCGGCCTTCCAGGCCGCCATTGAGGGCCGGTACGACGGCCTGGTCACCCTCGATTGCGACGGCCAGCATGAGCCCTCGATGATCCCCGACGTCGCCGCCCGGCTGGCCGATGCCGAGATCGTCTCCGGAAGCCGATATTTGCAGGTCTTCGACCCGTCCCAGCGCCCGCCCGAGGAGCGCCGGCGGATCAATGTCGAGGTCACCCGGTGGCTCAACGAATGCCTCGGGCTCAATGTTACCGACGCCTTTTGCGGCTTCAAGGCGTACCGGACCTCGGCGCTGAAACAATTCGAGATTACCGACGACGGCTATGCGATGCCGTTGCAAGTTTGGGTGCAGGCCGCGGCGCGGAAGATGAGCGTGGTCGAGGTTGCGGTCCCGCTGATTTATCTGGATGAATCGCGGGCGTTCGGTGGGTCGCTTGACGATGCCGCGTATCGCCTGGCGCACTATCGGAAGGTTTTCCGCGAGGCGCTCGACCGTGCGGGGATGTCGG
>DAHZZC010000959.1 GCA_027435495.1 Planctomycetales bacterium | reverse complement strand
AGCCGGGTCTCGGACGGATCACAATATCGGTTGATGCTTTGGTTGTCGCTATTATATGTTGTGAATTGCAATTGTTGATGTTAGCGACACTGGAAACAAGCGGGGAATCGGCGAGTTCGACCGCGGCGGTGGTGGCCTCGGTTTTCGTGCTCATCGGTTCGGGAGCCTCGTCTATGGGTCGCCGGTAGTCCCGTGGAGTCCCGTGGAGTACGGATCCGGGAGCCGGTAGTCAGGGCGTCGTGGTTCGGGGCGAATGACGGGGGAGGGGGGGGTTAGCGGGTGGCCGTTTCTCGTTGTTCGCGGAGTGCCGGGTTCTCAACGACCGGCACGCGGAGGCCTGCGCAGTAAACGCTGTGTCGGAACGAGTCGGCCAGCAGGTGTGGCGGGTCGGTATCGGGTTTGCGCTGGAGCCGCCTCCGCAGTCGATACGAGGCAAAGCCGAGCAGGAACGCCGCGTCGGCCGCCGCGGTGTACCAGGGGCCGTGGTGTTTCAGGAAGTATCGCCGACGTGCCTGGTGCCAGTACGCTGGCCGCCTCTTCGGCGGTCTCGATCCGGTGACTCCGGTCGACGCCCCACCCAGGTGGATGATTCGGCTTTCCGGCACGTACCACGTCTCCCAGCCTGCTCGTGCGGCTCGGAGACAGAGGTCCGGGTCGTCGAAGTACGTGTAAAGCCCCTCGTCCAGCAGTCCGACCTGTTCCAGGACCTTGCGGCGGACGATCAGGCTCGCCCCGGAGACCCAGTCGCCCCGGAACGCGCCGCCTGGTTTCGGGAGCCTCATTCCCCAGGGGGCCAGCAGTCGCTCGACCAGGCCGATCCGCAGGCCGCCGTTCAGTTCCGAGACGATCCCGGGGAACCGGAACGGCGTCGATTCGACCGTCCCGTCGGGCCCTTCCAGGCGGCTCCCGGCGATCCCGGCCCTTGGGTGGGCGTCCAGGAAGGTGACCAGCGCCTCCAGCGCCCCGGGCAGGACGATGGTGTCGGCATTGAGCAGGTGGACGTACTCGGGCGGATCGGCCGACTCCAGCGCCGGGCGGATCACGGCGTTGTTCCCGCCGGTGAAGCCGCGGTTGGGGTGGATCGCTGTCAGGTCGACCCACTCGCCCCACCCGTTCTCGTCGATGGTGCGGCGAATCCGCTCCTCGGCATCGCCGCCGGTCCCGTTCTCGCAAACGGCGACCCGGGCGCCGGGGACCCGGCCGATCTCGTCGGCCAGCGAGCGCAGACAATCGATCGTCAGATCGGTTACCCGGTAGGAGACAATCACGACCAGGAGTTTCATCGTCGGATTAGCGCCCCACCGTTTCGCAGGCCGGAGGCCCGGTTTCGATCGTCCGGCAGCCTTCCAGGAATCGTTGTGCCTTTCCTCGCCGGATCTCCCGCAGGACCCGGCTGAGTAGTCGCGTCGGCGCGGGGGATCGCAGCGTGGCGTTGTAGGAAGGCAGCCGTTCTTCCAGCCACTCGGCCCGATCGGGACGCACTCGCCGGAGCGCTGAGATCATGGCCTCGCGGCCGGGCGGGTAGAGCCGGTCGTGGTAGTGGAGAACGTGGGCCGACTCCAGCCCCGGGATGGTCCCTTCCTCGGTGGCCGCGCCCGGCACGAAATTGTGCGACAGCGGTAGTTCGCTCCACTTTGACCCGGAGGTGAACGGGGCCAGTGCCAGGGCCACCGTCTCGTGGTAGAAGAGGTTTCTCCGAGGCGGGATCATCCGCGACTCAATCAGCGCCTCAAGGTTGGCGAGGTAATGGTCACACACCGCCGAGGATCGACGGACCCGGAAGATACCGGCCTGGATGCAGTAGCGCACTCGACGGCCATCGGCCTCCACCCAGGGCAACTGGTCGAGATCCAACCCCAGGAGATCGCAGGCCGCCGCCCAGTACGCATCGTGCCGGTCGGAGGGGCCGGCCGTCGACAGGTCCCCGCCCGTGAAAATCGCCGAAAAATCGGCCGATTCTCCGAGAAACGCGGATGGCTCATCGAGGACCAGAGCGTCGCCATCGATCCAGACCAGATGCTCAGCGCGGGTCGCCTCGCGAGCCTCGACGATGGCCAGCGCCTTGTTGAGGAAGTTGTACCAGGAGTACCGGTGGCGACGGGCATGGTCGAGGTGAAGGATCCCCAGTTCGTCGAACCGCGCCAGGGTCGACCGGCGAATCGGCAGGTGCCACCGCGGCGAGACCGCGAGGATAGGCGCCCCGGCCAGGCGACCACCCCAGACCCGCAGGCTCTCGGCCAACAGCAGAACCTGTGCCTCGAGCGCCCCGCCGGGCTAGATCACGGTGACGAAGGCCAGTGGCTCTGTGCTCGACATGGACTGATCCTTCCGATCAGGCCGACGACGATGCCAACGCTGGCGCTGGCCGGTCGGGAATCTTGTGGCTCAGGGCCTTGTCGATGCTTGCCTGGAGCCGATTCGCCAGGATTTCCACGTTCGGCTCCTGAAGCATGCTCGAGTGGCCGCCGGGAACATCGATCGCCCGGACTCCGAGGGCGAGTCGCCCCCAGCCGAGAATCGGGTCCTCGTATCGGTGGACGTACGGCTCGTCGGGCCCGATCCCGGCCGTCGCCCGGAACAGGAGCAGTTCGCCGTCGTATCGTCCCTCGGGCCGGTACTCCCGCTCGGCGAACAGGTAGATCGCCCGGAAGCCGATCCGTCTCAGCCGGTGGGGAACCTCCTGGCCCCGGTCGAGGAATCCCCGGACCAACCGAAGCTGGGCCTCATCTCGCGTCCGTGTCAGCCGGTCGCCGATCAGATACGACAGGGCGCCGGCCACCTTCCTTGCCGCCCTCGAAAGGATCGTCACCGCCCATCGCCCTGGAGAAACCCGGTTCGCCTCCCGGAAGACCCCGCTGAATCGGCGGAGTCGATCGGCCGACTCTCGCCAGGCCCTTGGCGATATCGAAGGCTCGGCCGCGTCCAACAGGGCCACGACCGCCACCGGCTCCCCAAGCCCGCGAAGCTGCCGTGCCATCTCGTAGGCGATCACCCCTCCGGCGCACATTCCTCCTAGCAGATAGGGGCCCTCCGGCTGCACCGACCGGATTCGCTCGACATGGTACGCGGCCATCTCGGGGATGCGGGTGTGGGCCATCGGCAGGCCGCTCCGCGCCAGGGGCTGAAGGCCGAAGACGGCGTGGCCCGGGTCGAGCCGGATCGCCAGGTTGCGGTAGAGCATTGTCTCGCCGTCGCCGTCGTGAACCAGGAACACCGGTGGTCGGCCCGACCCGGGGCGGATCAGGACCAGCGTGTCTCGCTCGGCCTCGCCGGTCACGAGCCCCGCCAGTGCCTCAATCGTCGGCGCCTCGATCAGTGCGGTCAGCGGGAGTTCGCGGCCGAACCGCTGTTCAACCTGGGCGAAGAGGTCGACCGCCATCAGCGAGGTGCCACCCATCGCGAAGAAGTCGTCGCGAATCCCAACCGGGTCGATCCGGAGCAGGTCGGCCCAGATCGATGCCAGGGCCGTCTCGGCCGAAGTCCTCGGGAAAATCGCCGGCGGAGCGTCGGCGGGCCGGGGATGCCGCCGACCCGCCCGCGCCCGGATCGCCTCCAGCACCTGCTCGGCCGTGGACAGTCCGGTTGCGATCCGCTCGAATCGCTCCGACTTCCGACCCGCCTCGGCGGCCATCGCCGAGATCCTTGGCGCCTCGGAGATCTCCTCGGCGATCGGTGCCGAAGTCTCCGGGCGGTAGGCGACCGATGCGGCGAACTCGGCCGGCATCTCGTAACGGAAGCCTCCCTCGATCTCCGATCGATACGGCGAGGCCACCGCTTCCAGGAAGTCGAGCGCTGGCCGATTCTTCTTTGTCACCAGCAGGGTCGCGACCACCTTCGATAGGTGATGATCCAGGGCCCTTCGTCCCAGTTCGGCCAGCATTCGATGTTCGACACCTCGGCCCAGCACCCGGCAGCTGAGCAGGAACGAATCGATTTCAATCGCATCGCCGCGGGGTCCGAAGATCGAGACGCCCACCAGGCCGTAGTCACCGAACCGGTCACGGACCTCGACCGACCGGCACTCCAGCCCCGATTCGCCCAGCCGACGGATCTCCCCCTCGTTCCGGCGGACGGTCGTGAAGTTGAACTGGTTGGTCCGTTGCGTGAGCTGCGAGACCCGCTCCATTTGCTCGGGCGACGGTTCGCGGATCTCGATCTCCAGGCCGAGCCCGGCGAGGAAGTCGCCAATGCTCGGTGCCTCGCGCTGGAACCGTGCACGCTCGGCCTCCTGGCGGTACATGGCTGTCCGCTTCCGGTCCTCATCGGTGATCCTCGGGCGGTCGAAGGCCCAGAGATGCTGGAGGAAGCCCGCCATCTCCGACTCGGACGGCAGCCGGAGCGTCAGGACCTCGGGGCAGGCCGCGGCGACCTCGGCACACTCGACCGGGTTGTCGTCGAGGAAGATGAAGCTGTCGAGGCCCAGGTTCAGCTCGGCGGCCATCGCGCGGATGTTCCGGGATTTCGGCTCCCAGTTGACCCGCCAGGTCACCATGTGTTCGCGACGGATCGCCATCTCGGCGCGGCGGTCGAGAACCTCCATCACGTCCGACTCGATGTTCTTGCTACAGAGTGCCAGCAGGAACCCGCGGCCGGCCAGGTCGACCATGAATTCCTGGAGCCCTCGGAAGGCAGGCGGAATGGCAATCCCGTCGACCCCTTCCTCGCCGACGACTCCTTTCCAGAGCGTGTTGTCGCAGTCGAGGACGATGACCTTGTGCGGTGGGGCGACCAGCGCGTGAACGCGGCGGGCCAGAGCCGTCCCGATCGCGGCGAACGCAGCGGGGGTGTACGGAATGTGCCCGAGCCGGTCGCGCCTTGGGTCGTGATATTCGCCGATTTTGTAGATGGCTAGATCGGCTGGCCGGACAACCGAGATGCCCGCCGCGTCTGCCAGACCCTCGAAAATCCGGGATGCCGCTTCCTCGAGCGGTCCGCGTCGATCGCGGTCGTCTCGGGCCGCTGGCGAGTCGGGGCAGATGGCGACGATCAGGGGTGTGCTCGAACGTGAGGCCAGCCCTCGGGCCGCCTTGACCAGTTCGTCGGCGTTTCGCTCGAGCACCGATCGGATCCCCGCCTCGCCGAGACCGGCGCCAGAGCCAGGCAAGGCCCGCAGCCAGTCCTCGAGCCGGACGAGGACCAGGTTGGCCCCCCGCCGGTTCCTGGACAGAAGGCTGTTCGGGTCGAGGAGTTCCTGGAAGACCTGGCCGTAGGCCGCGAATGCGACCGAGGCCCGCAATCCCAGTTCGGCCGTCCAGAAGTCCATCGCGTCGGCGATCGGCTCCGTGGTGAAGGTCGCGACGACTGCCAGGGTCATCGGCGGCTCAGTGCTCATGAGTGGGATGGATCCCCGATCCTGTGGTGGGTGGCCCGGGGTCGCGGACCTCCGGGTTGCCGTTCCGCCCCGAGGGCGTCGCGACGGGCCTCCTGTACTCGATGATGCCGCTAGGACGACCGCTGAGCCGACCGGCGACGTACCGGGCCGCCCCGATCGTCTGCGGGAACTTGCCCAGCACACAGGCCGCCGCGAAGAGTCGGGCGTCTCTTTCGGACCATCCCCGGTCCCGCCGGTAGTACCGCCGTGTCTTGAGAAACAGCGCCGGGTAGCCCAACACCGGCGCCAGCAGGCTCAGCCCCCAGGTCGGCCAGGCCGCCACTGCCGATATTGCCGGCATCGCCAGACCCCAGAACGCGATCCCGCGGGTCTCTCGAACGCGGTATCGCTCGGGCCCCGCGCCGTGTCGGATCGCTCCCTCGGCATAGCCGTACCCGGTTCGGACCGAGCGGCGCCACCACTGGCCGAACTGCGTCATCGCCATGTCGTGCACCGTCATCTCGGCGTCGACTCGCAGGATCTTCCACCCCGCGCGGCGAATCCGGAGGTAGAAGTCGGGGTCCTCTCCGTTGATGAGTGTCGGATCATATCCGCCGGTCGCATGAAATACTGAGGTCCGGACCATCGCATCGCCGCCGACGGCCGATACCTCGCCGAGCGGCGTGTCCCACTCCAGGTCGGCCAGTCGATTGTACAGAGTGGCCTCGGGGTATCGCTCGCGCCGACGGCCGGCGACCACGCCCACGTCCGGACGAGCGTCGAGGATCGACATCCCCGTCGCCAGCCATCCCGCGGCGATCTCGCAGTCGCCGTCGACGAACTGCACCATCTCGATCCCCGGCGCGATCTGTTCGAGCCGCTCGAAGCCGACATTACGCGCCCGGGCGTGCGTGAACGGAGTCGAGAGATCCAGTTCGACCACCTCGGCTCCCATCGCCCGGGCCCGCTCGACACTGCCATCGGTCGAGCCCGAGTCGACATAGACAACCGCGAGCCCGGTCCCGCAACACGAGCCGAGGCAGCGGATGAGCCGCTCTCCTTCGTTCCGGGCGATGGCAACGATCCCGAGCCGGCTCATGATGCGCCCATCCCGGCCCCAACGGCCGTTCGTTTCGATGTCGACGCCCCGAATGCTTCCGGGTTCTCAATCAGCTCCGCGAGTTTCGCGGCCTCGGATTCGGCGTCGTG
Organism: Planctomycetales bacterium; assembly: GCA_027435495.1. Lineage (GTDB taxonomy): Bacteria > Planctomycetota > Planctomycetia > Isosphaerales > Isosphaeraceae > JAKAUH01. The sequence continues at coordinate 10,019 of DAHZZC010000959.1, read as the reverse complement.
TTGCGAGGCGACCCGAGCAGCGCCGGCTCGCCCCATACGGTCCAACTCGGCCGGATCGGCCTCCAGGGCCTCGGCCATGGCGTCGACCAGCGGCTCGACGGCTCCGGCTGGCACCAGCCACCCGGTCTGTCCCGCCTCGACCAGCTCCGGTATCCCCGCGATTGCCGTTGAGATGACTGGGCGGCCCAGAGCCAGCGATTCCATGATGACCACGGGTAGCCCCTCAGCGAAGCTGGGGAGGACCAGCGCCCGGGATGACTCCAGCTCGCGGCGGACTCCCCGGTTGTCAAGGAACCCGGTGATCCGGACCCGGCCTTTCAGGCCGTGCCGGCTGATCGCCGCCTCGATCTCGGCCCGCATCGGGCCGTCGCCGACGATCGTCAGCTCGAAATCGGGGACGCGATCCACGAGCCGGGCCGCGGCCTCAAGCAGCAAAAGTTGTCCCTTCTGCTCGGCCAGCCGGCCAATGCTTACCAGCTTCCTCGAGTCGGGCACCGGCGAAGGAGCACCGACGAGGAAGACGCCATCCAGGCCACACCGAACCACGTGGATCTTCGACCAGTCGTCGGACGGGCACCACCGGCAGAGCTGGCTCCGAGTGAAGTGGCTGATCGCCACCACAAACGCCGAGTGTCGGGCCTTCTCGCCGAGCGAGAGCGGACCCGGAGCGTCGAACTCCTCGGGGCCGTGGACGGTCAGACTGTAGGGTGGACCGCCCAGGATCCGGCAAAGCATCGCGACCGCCGCCGCGTTGGTCCCGAAGTGGACGTGGAGGTGTCCCACACCTGCCCCGGCCAGGCGACGGCGGAGCCGGGCCGCCTCCGCCAGGTAGATCAGGTGGCGGAGAATTCCCTTTTCGGACCGTCGTCCCATCCGGACGGCGGCGAATACCGCGGCGATCGCCAGGCGAGGACGGCTGGCCATTTCGGCCAGCAGGTCCCGGGCCAGCCCGGCAACTCCAGCGTCGAGGAGATACTCGGTCCTCGCTTCTTCGTCGCGGTCGGCGGCCTCGGCCAGTTCGCGGCCGAACCGCCGCATCGCGAACCGGAGGACCGAACGCCCGCCTCCCTCCAGCGCCGCGATCTCGCGACGAATGAAGGTCTGGCTGGGCATCGGATAGGTCGGTAGGACGTAGGCGATGGTCTTCATGGGGTGGTCTGCGAGCGGATGGGCAGGGAAAGCGGACCGGCTTACACGGCCGGGCCGCCCCGGCCTCCGCCGATCAGCGGGAGGACCATCCGGTTCTCGCCGCCCGGTTCCTCCTGCGGTGTCTCGGGCGAGAGCCAGGCGAGAATCTTGAGTTCCAGCCCCACCAGCACCAAAGCCATCGGCATCATCATCCAGCCCGAGATGTCGTGTGCCCAGTGCTGGCCCGATTCCCCTTCGAGGTAATAGTAACACCAGCCGGTGGCCACGATCCGGGAGATGTTGCTTACCAGTGCGATCGGGATGGCGCTGAGCATCAGGGCGAATCGTTTCCAGTTCGGGAGCGGCAGGAGCAGGATCGTGGCGGTCACGGTCGCTGCCAGGGTCATCAGCATCTTCAGCCCACTGCACGCCAGCGCCACATCCAGCGGTCGGATGCCAAATGGGGTGGTTAGGTGCAAAACGTTCCCCGTTTGGACCAGCCAGAAGCCTGAGAGCTGGAGCAGGATGTAACTGCCCGTCGCCGCGATCCGCTGGAGCGGCAGTGCGATCAGGCTGTTGACCTGTACCGGCAGCGGGAGCATGAACACCAGGAAGAGGATCGCCGGCCAGGCCAGACGGAGCAGTCCCGCGCCGCCGAAGGCCCAGACCAGCCCGACGACCGCCGGCAGCAGCGTGGCGGTCTCGACCCACTGGAGGTTTCGCTCGTAGGCGATGGCGCGGGCCACCAGCGCGACGGTTAGCAGGGCCCAGCCCGGCCAGGGGGCCGAGGTGCCCGGGCCCTCTTCCACTTCGGCCGGCGTCTCCTCGATTCGCCGCCAGAGGAGGAACATCGCGATGGGGACGACCAGGAACCCGTGTGTGTAGTTCTCGTCGTGGGTCCAGATCCGCAGCAGTTCGCTCAGGTTGGGCGCATAGGCGAGCCCCAGGACGATCCCAGCAGCGGCCAGGGCCAACCACCAGGCCCTGGCGTCGCCCCGGGCTGTTGCCTCGGGGCCGGTCGGGTGTTGGTCGATCGCTTGCATCGGGAAGTCTCGCCGAGGGCTTGGGGTCGTTCCGGTCCTGCGGTCGTGTCGGCTTGGCCCGGCGCGGACTTCGTCCCCGTGGGTTGCACCGCGGGGGTACAGCCGGCCGGGGGAGTCGTCGGGTCGTCGTTCAGATCGAGGGCAGAGCCCGGTCGGTCACGCCGAGGCCGGGCCAGATCACGTCACGTCACGTCGGATGTTCGTTCGGGAGACGGCCTGGGGCCTTACCAAGAAGTCTAGTACGTCGCGGGCGTGTCGACCGTCGGCGTCCGCCGCCGGTTGTAGCTGTAGCGCCCGTAATAGGACTCCGAGTTCCTCATGCCGTTGATGACGGTTCCCAGCACGGCGATCCCGGCGCCGTCGAGTTGTCGCCGGGCTCGCTCAACCTGGTGGAAACGGCTGATGTCATAGCGAACCGCGAGCACGGCCCCGTCGACCCACCGGCCGAGGATCAGGGCGTCGGGGACGGGAAGGACGGGTGGTGAGTCAATGATCACCAGATCGTAGAGCTGACGGAACTGGGCGATCAGCAGGCCGAGCTTGCGGCTCTGAAGGATCCGGCTGGTGTCGGGGCTTGGCGTCCCGGCCGGGAGCAGGTGGAAGGTTCCCCCCTGGACCGGGACGACCAGTTCGGTCGGTGCTGGCTCGTCGCTGAGCAGAGCGTCAGCCAGGCCCGGACCCTCGGCGATATCCAGCAAGGAGCAGAGCCCGGTGCGCCGGAGGTCGGCGTCAATCAGGAGGGTGGACATCCCGGCGTTGCCGCACCGGGCGGCGAGCTGTGCGGCCAGGGTGGTCTTCCCCTCGCCGCCGACGGCGCTGGTGATCAGGACGCAACGTCCTTTCTCCAACTCGGCCGGGCTCCCACAGACGGCGAACCGCAGGTGATCGAGCCGCTGGATGAACTGCTCGATCTGGTCGTCGGTCTCGGCCGGAGCAGCCCTCCGGATTGACCGGGCGGTCGGCAGTGGCGGCAGGGCGTAGACCTCGGACTGCATCCGGGTCGAGAGCGACTCGGGGTCGCCCACCCGCTCCGCCTTGATCTCCAGCAGAAGGAACAGGCCGAGCATCAGCCCGAGCACGCCAACCGGCGCGATTGCCATGAGCTTGATCCGCTTGTTATTCGAGGGGGCCTGCGGGATGGCCGCCGTGTCTTGCACGGTGATCCGGAACGCCTCCTGACCGATCTCGAAGTCGAGCTGGGCCAGCTTCGACATGATCACCTCGAGGTTGCGTCGGTGGTACTGCAGGTCGAGGTTCAAGAAGGTGGCCTCGAGTTGGCTGGAGTTCTTTTTGTCGTGCTTGACCTCCATCCCGGCGACCAGGGCCGCGAGATCCTTCCGCTTCGTTTCGATCTGGATGATTTTCGCCTCGGCCTCGCGGATTCGCTCAACCAGGGTATCTGGCCGATGGATGACGGAGCCGGCCTTCTGGAGTCGCTCGCGGATCTCAGGTCTCTTCTGGTCCCAGAGTTCGCCCCACTGCGTCTCAAGCCGACTGGCTTCCCTCTGGGCGGAGAGAACGGCCGGGTCGTTCTTCTTTCGCGCCGCGCTGCGGGCCCGATCGAGGGTGGTCCGGGCTGAGCCGATCTCGGCGAGCAGGGCTCGGGCGTCGGGGTCGTGCTGGAACTCCTGGTACATCTGCTCGCGGAGTTGCTCATCCGCCTGCTTCACAACCTGATGTTCCCCCTCGGTGGCCGCCTCGACCGCCTTGGCGTGTTGCATCCGGAGCGACTCGAGTTCGGCCTTGGCGTCGATGAGCTGGATGTCGAACTGGAGCAGTTGCGAGGCCGTCTGCTGGTAGCGAGCCTCGTCGACCGAGGTGAACGACGACTGAATTTCCCCCTTCTCGTTCGGCTTGATGACATTCAGGTCGGAAGCATAGACGTCTCCCTTCTCCGCCATCGCCGTGAGTTTGTCGCGGGTCGTCTGGATCTGGGTTTCCAGCTTTTGCCGCTCGCTTTCGAGTGTCTTCTTCAGGGCTCGATTGGCCGTGTTCTGATAACGGACGTGCTGCGCGAGGTACTCGTCGACCACCGCATTGGTGATGGCCGCCGCCTCGGACGGGTCCTTCGAGGCGAGTGCGACCGAGATCAGATAGGTGTCGTTGCCGACAATCTCGACGACCAGATCACGGCGAAGTTCGGCCCTGGGGTCCTTTGACGAGCGAACCATCGGCAGGTTGCGAACCTCGGTCCGTGCCAGCGCCGCGTCGAGAACCTTGTCGCTCTTGATCAGCTGGACCTGGGTTCGCAGGTAGGGACGAATCTGATTCATATCCTTCTCGCCGTGCAGCCCCGGATCGTTGAGCACCTCCACCGAGGGTTCGGCGCGGAGCAGGCTTGCCGCCTCGTAGGTCGGCTCAACGACGGCGTAGATGGCGTAGGCCAGCGGGGCGGAGAGCACGACCCATCCCAGGGCGATTCGCCACCAGTGCCGGCTGAGCCCGCGGAGCAGGACGCGGGGAGTGATCTGCGGTCCGGCCGGGGTGGCCAGGGCCAGCTCCCGGGGCATCGGAGCGATGGACGCCGGCGGCCGGGGGGCCTCCGACGGATATCGGGCCGGGACGTTCGAGTCGGGCCGGTCGAGGGTGTCCATGATCGGAGGTCGCTCTCTGGGATGAATATCAGTCCGGATCGTCCTTAAGAGGTCAATCCTGGGAGCATCTCGGGGCCGCGGTGTGGGGAGGGCGGATTTGCGTGGCTTCGCCGTCGCGGTCAGGTCAACCCATCGCCATCGCGACGGGACGTCCCCGGTGAGAGGTTGATCCGCCCGCCGGACTGATGGGACCGGGTGGGCGTGTTACTCGCTGTTCCCTGTGGCATTTCGTCCTCAATTTCGCTGGTCAAACTTTAATCGACCCCGTTCGGGCTCGTCAAATTAAAATTGCGTGTCCATCCCCTTGGACTGCCCCGGCTGAGGCCCGCGTTGATCTGCGGCAACATCCCTCCCTCGCTTCCCCGCCTCCCCGCTTTTTGGTGCTTCTTATGTCCTTGTGTTGGATCTTCTTGGCGTGATCGGAAGATCTCCCCCTCCTTGCGATCGCGAAACCCATGACCAATGCCTACCGGTAGATCGCCATATTCAGCAACAATGGTGAAGGAGGAGCTTGGATCCCGGGTGCAGGGTATCGAGCGGAGGCCCATGCGCCGGGTTGTCTTCCGGGCCGCCGGGTGGTAGCCCGGGATTTGGCCCTGCAACTTATTCCGAAAGCGGAACGCGGGGGGCATCTGCCTCAGCACCGACCCCATCGGCGCCTTATGATAGAGAAGGATAGGGCGCAGTCCGGGCCCCGTGGGGCATGGCCCGGAGAGGCCCGGGATTTGGACGTCGCCCCGCAAGACTACCTCAATCATACTGTGGGCTGTCCTCTTGCGTGACGGCGGGCGGGGTAGAGGCATCGGGGGTAGGCCCACGGATCATCCGGGACAGGATGCGGGGAGGATCGCCAATGGCGACATCATACGGATGGACCCGGGCATTGCCCGGAGTGAGGACGCAGGGGAAGATGGCCGGGAAGGTCTCGGATCGCGATCAGGATGGCGGGAGCCGGCCTCGGCTGGTTCCGATCCTCCTGGCGCTCTACCTGACCCCGGCGTTACTGCTGGTCCTGCTGGTCGGCGGCCTGGGTCTGTTAATCGTGGCCGCGGCCCGGGCTCTCCCTATCCCCCGTCATCAGGCGGATGGGTGGCTGCGGGACCCAATCGAGTCGGATTCGACATCGACCTGAGCGGGGTCCCCGGTGGGGCATAGAGCGAGGATTTCGGAAGTGCCGCCGGGATGGGCTCCTCAGGAAGAGGGGGGATCCCCGGCTGTTGACGGAGCGACGATCGCGGGGCCCGAGCTGGCTAGCCGCTCGTTGATCTCGCGGACGAACCCTGTGAGCAGCTCTGGGATCGGTCCCTTACCCGGCTCGGGCAGGCCCCCCGTGATGGGGTGCGCCACCTGGATCTTGAACAGTGAGGGATAGTAGCGGAACATCTTCCATCGATCCGAGACATCGGGCAGCCAATCCCCGTTGTAGAGGAAGGTATGATAGACCTCCTCCAGTCGTGGGATGTCTCCCTCTCGCTTGGCGTAGATCGCCCAACGATACCGGACCGGCTGCTTCAGCCCAGGGATGCGAATCTCGCCGTCGATGGGGCCCTTGTAGGGTTTGTAGCCGGCCGAGGGGTAGCAGTTTTCGGGGACGTGACCAAAGGCCTCGGCGCACGGACCGTACAGGACCAGGGCCGCGGCCCGCTCGCCGGTCTTCGGGTCCAGGTAGTTCCGGGTGATATGTTCGGAGGCACCGGCGATCCGGGCGATCTCGGGGTCGAGTTGAATTTCCTTGTCGTCAATGGCTTGCCAGGCTCCCATCGACCTCGGCAGGTCGGCTATGTGGAAGGGGCAGGCCGCGCTCCGCTCGGCCAGGCTCCAGAAGCCCCATTCTCGCCAGAGCCGGACCCCGCCCGAAGCACCCAATAGCAGGCAGGTCACCGCCAGCCAGGCCCACGGCGAGATCGAGGCCCGAGCCCGGGAGCTCGAACCGGTCGACGCCCCGCGGGGCTCGACGATCAGACGATTTATTGGCATCGATGTCATGGTGCGGAACGCGATCTCGCTTCTCCACGAGAGAATGAAGGGCCCGGCGATCCTCGCACAGTTGCGCAGGGAGATCCTGGGGGTTGACACGACCCTATTACCTACTATCTCTCCCCACGAACCAGATTACCAGGCCCGAAGTCTCCATGGGGCGTTAATGTTGCCTTGAGTGAACATCGTCCCTCGCACGGAGGGCATGGCACGCTCGTCCCCCCTCCGCTATGATAGCACCCGATGGGGGGATGCGGGGCAAATCTGGCCTCAGGACCGGAGGCCATTCCTCCCCGTATCCGCCCCGTGGGATCCTTCCCCTGGCCGCTCCGCAGAGAGGCGACGCATGGCCGCGATCCTGGGGATTTCTGCATTCTATCATGATAGCGCCGCGGCACTGGTCGTCGACGGACGGATTGTCGGGGCGGCGCAGGAGGAGCGGTTCACTCGGAAGAAGCATGATGCGGCGTTCCCGGCGCGGGCGGCGGAGGCCTGTCTGCGAGAGGCCGGGATCACGGCGGATGACCTCGACTACGTCGCCTTCTACGACAAGCCCCTGACGAAGTTTGAGCGGCTCCTGGAGACGTACCTGGCCTACGCGCCCTCGGGGTTCCGGAGCTTCCGCCTGGCGATCCCGCTCTGGCTGAAGGACAAGCTGCACATGCGGGGGACGATCCGCCGGGGACTTGGCGGAGCGGCCCGGGCGCGGCTGGTTTTTGCCGACCACCACGAGACCCACGCTGCGAGCGCTTTTTTCCCCTCGCCGTTCGACTCGGCCGCGATCCTGACGCTCGACGGCGTCGGCGAGTGGACGACCGCCGCGTTTGGCGTCGGCGAGGGGAACCGGATCCGGCTGACGGATCACATCTCGTTCCCGCACTCGCTGGGCTTGCTCTACTCGGCGTTCACCTACTATTGCGGGTTCAAGGTTAACAGCGGCGAGTACAAACTGATGGGGCTGGCGCCCTACGGCCGGCCGATCTATCGCGACCAGATTCTGGAAAAACTGATCGACCTGAAGCCCGACGGTAGCTTCTGGCTGGATATGGATTACTTCCAGTACTGCCAGGGGCTGACGATGACCAACGCGCGGTTCCACCAGCTCTTCGGCGGGCCGCCGAGGGCGCCCGAGTCGCCGCTCGAGCAGCGGCACATGGACCTCGCAGCGAGCATCCAGGACGTCACCGAGGAGGCGGTTCTGCGGATCGGCCGGCACATCCGACAGAAGACGGGGATGAAGCATCTGGTCCTCGCCGGGGGCGTCGCCTTGAACTGCGTGGCGAACGGCCGGCTGCTCCGCGAGGGGGAGTTCGACGACATCTGGATTCAGCCGGCGGCCGGTGACGCCGGCGGGGCGCTTGGCGCGGCGCTCTTTGTCTGGCATCAGCTCCTGGACCGGCCCCGGTCGCCTGGAGGTCGCGACGCTCAGCAGGGGAGCCTGCTTGGGCCGAGGTTCACCACCGACGAGATCGAGCGGGCCCTGGCGAGGCAGGGGGGATCGGGGCGCCGGTTCGACGACGAGGCTGAGCTGATGGACCACGTCGCCGGGCTGCTCGCCGAGGGGAAGGTGGTGGGCTGGTTCCAGGGCCGGATGGAGTTTGGCCCAAGGGCTCTGGGGGCGCGGAGCATCCTGGGCGATCCCCGTTCGCCGGCGATGCAGGCGACGATGAACGTCAAAATCAAGTTCCGCGAGAGCTTCCGCCCGTTCGCCCCGGCGGTGCTCCGCGACCGGGCCACCGAGTGGTTTGACCTCGACCCGAAGCATGAGAGCCCGTACATGCTTCTGGTGGCCCCCGTCCGGGAGGATCGGCGGGTTCCGGTCGATCCTGAGGCGATTCGCGTCATGGCGAACGACCCGGACTTGCGGAAGCGGGTCAACGTGGTCCGATCCGAGATCCCGGCGGTGACCCACGTCGATTACAGCGCCCGGATCCAGACGGTTGACGAGGAACGCAACCCTCGGTTTGCTCGATTGCTGGAGGCGTTCGAGCGGCTCACGGGGTGCCCGGTGCTGGTGAACACGAGCTTCAACGTCCGAGGCGAGCCGATCGTCGGCTCTCCGGAGGATGCTTATCGGTGCTTCCTGGCGACCGACATGGACGCCCTGGTTCTGGAAGACATCGTGATCGTGAAGGACGAGGCGGCGCGCGAGGCCGGGCTGGAGGCGCGCGGGGCCTACCTGGCGCAGTTCCAGCTCGATTGACCGACCGGCGAGGCTGACGATGCAGTGGTCCGACATCCCGTTCCACCCGGACCGGAAAACCCTCCGGCAGTTCGCGGGGCTCTGGCTCATCGTTTTCGGCGGGATGGGCCTCTGGGAGGCGTTCCGTCGGGGGCATGTGCAACTGGGCTTCTCGATCGTGGCGCTGGCGCTGGTGGTCGGCGTCGCGGGACTGACCCGGCCCGAGTGGGTCCGGACGGTCTACATCGGCTGGATGGTCCTGGCCTTCCCGATCGGCTGGACCATCTCGCAGGTGATCTTGTTGATCCTGTATTTCGGGATGTTCACGCCGATCGCGCTGATCTTCCGGGCGATCGGCCGCGACCCATTGCGGCGCGCTCGACGTGCCGGGGTCGAGTCGTACTGGGAGCCAAAGCCGGCCCCGGTCGACGTAAGGAGTTATTTCAAGCAGTTCTGATCGGATGATCCGGGCATCTTTCTGGACAGGACGAGGGCCATGAGCGAGACCACCCCCCGCGTGCCGAGCGAGTTCGAGAAGGCCGCCGCCGACGCCCAGGGCGAGAGCCTGGCGGCCGAGTTCTGGGCGTTTCTGGCGCAGAACAAGAAGTGGTGGCTGGCGCCGATCGTGATCGTGATGCTACTTCTGGGCGTGCTGATCTTCCTGTCGAGCACCGCCGCGGCACCGTTTATCTACACATTGTTCTGAGCGGACATCGGGGCGATGATGAAGTGGAGAAGCTCCGGCGCTCGGAGCCTTGGCAAACTTTGTCAAAGAGGGTACGCTGATCGGTGAGGAGGATTCACCATGGCGACCATGAATATCTCCCTGCCGGACGAGATGAAGATCTTCGTCGAAGATCAGGCGGCGAAGGAGGGATTCGGGACGACTAGCGAGTATCTCCGCTCGGTCATCCGCGATGTTCAGAAGCGGCAGGCCAAGCTGGCCTTCGAGTCGAAGTTACGCGAAGCACTCGAGAGCGGGCCTTCCGAGCCGATGACCCGCGAGGACTGGGAGGAGATCGAGCGGGAGGGGCTTGAGCGGCTCGCACGCGAGCCGTCCAGGCGATGAGCCCCGTCGTCCGTCGTCACCGTCTT
>DAHZZC010000958.1 GCA_027435495.1 Planctomycetales bacterium | reverse complement strand
CTGGTGTGGACACACTTTACCAGACCCATCGATCCACCTTCAAAGCCCTGCCTCGGGCGAACCCAGGAAGACCGTTCACCACAGAGGACACAGAGAGCACAGAGGGAATACCGAGAAAAATCCAAATCCCGGAATTCTCCGGTTTTTCCCTCTGTGCCTCTGTGTCCACTGTGGTGAATCATCTTCATCCCAACCTGATCTCGCGACCGGCCAGGTGTGCGGAGAATTCCAGCGATTCCCTTCCTCGGTATTCCCTCTGTGCTCTCTGTGTCCTCTGTGGTGAATCATCTTCATCCGAACTTGATCTCGCGACCGGCCAGGTGTGCGGGGCGGCCTTCCAGGAGCTGCTCCAGCACCGCCCGGATTCTCGTCGCCGGCGGCGGGCAACCGGGCAGATAAACATCCACCGGGACCACCGCATGCACCGGCCTCACCCGGTCGAGCAGCACCGGCAAGACCCCTGGCGCCAGGGGTATTTGCGGATCGAGATCCGTCTGCTCGACGAAGGACCGACGAAGGACCGCGTCGGCTCCTCCGATCGGGTTCCGGAGCGCGGTGACGTTCCCCGTGACGGCGCAGTCTCCAAAAGAGATCAGGACGCGCGTCCGCTCGCGCACCCGACGGATCATCGCCAGGTTGTCCTCGTTGGCGACCGCCCCCTCGACCAGCACCAGGTCGACGCCCTCGGGATACTCCTTCGCATCCACGACCGGCGAAAAAACCACGTCCACCCGATCGGCGAGGTCGATCAGGAACTCGTCGAGGTCGAGGAACGACATGTGGCAGCCGGAACAGCCGCCAAGCCAGACCGTGGCGAGCCTCAGGCGTTCCATTGCTTCTTCTCCCGGGCGTCGACCAGGAACGAGAGCCTCGTCCGCTCGTGGATCATCTCCGAGACGGTCGAGCCCTGGTGAAACAGCGCCCCGGTCGGGCAGGCCATCACGCACTTCCCGCACGAGGTACACGTCTCCGAAGCCCCCCAGGGCGTGTTCAGATCGGCGACGACCCGCGAGAGCGTCCCCCGACCCGAGACGTCCCAGGTATGCGCCCCCTCGACCTCGTCGCAGGCGCGCACGCATCGCGTACAGAGGATGCACCGATTGTGATCGAGGCCGAACCGCTGGTGGCTCAGGTCCACGCCGCACGTCGGCTCCAGGTAATCGTACCGGACGTGGTCGACGCCCTGCGCGACGGCCATGTCCTGCAGCTCGCAGTGGTTGTTCGCCACGCAGACCGAGCAGACATGGTTTCGCTCAGCGAACAGCAACTCGACGATCATCTTCCGATATTCGCGGAGCCGCTCGGTGTCGGTCTGGATCACCATCTCCTCGGCCGCCGCCGTCACGCAGGCCGCCATCAGCCGCGTCCCGCCGCCGACCGCCGCCACCTCCACCAGGCAAAGCCGGCAGGCGCCCACATTCGAGAGCCCCTCCAGGTGGCAGAGCGTCGGGATCGCGATCCCGTTCTCGCGTGCCGCCTCCAAAATCGTCTGCCCGGCGCGGGCGCTCACGTCCTTCTCGTCGATCCGGAGCGTGTGGACGGACATGCTCGACCCCTCGAACGGCGGAATCCCGGATCGCCGCTGTCGTCGCCCCGGGCTGAATCTCTTCGATTCTTAATCATTCAATATTGAATATTCAGAATTCCAGAAAAGGACCGCAGGCTCAGCCCCCGATCAGCCGCGATTCGTACTCCTCCCGGAAGAACCGCAAGGTGCTGAGGACCGGGCTGGGCGCCGCCTGGCCGAGCCCGCAGAGGCTCGCGTGCCTGACCATCTCGCAGAGCCCCTCCAGGCGATGCAGTTCGTCGCGGGTGGCCTGGCCGTCGCGGATGCGCACAAGCATCCGGTGCAACTGCACGGTCCCTGCGCGGCAGGGGATGCACTTGCCGCACGACTCATCGCGGCAGAACTCCATGAAGTATCGAGCGACGTCGACCATGTCGGCACGGTCGTCCATCACGATCATCCCGCCCGATCCCATGATCGAGCCGAGCGCCTTGAGCGACTCGTAATCGACCGGCGTATCGAGGTGCGCCGCCGGGATACAGCCGCCCGACGGGCCTCCCGTCTGGACGGCCTTGATCGAGCGGCCCTCGGGCGCGCCGCCGCCGATCTCCTCGACGATCGTCCGAAGGCTCGTCCCCATCGGTACCTCGACCAGCCCCGATCGGCGGACGTTCCCGGCCAACGCGAAGACCTTCGTCCCCTTGCTCGACGCGGTCCCGATCGCGGCGAACCGGTCGGCCCCCTCGCGGACGATCGCCGGGATGTTGGCGAGCGTCTCGACGTTGTTGATCAGCGTCGGCGAGCCCCACAGGCCCGACTGCGCCGGGTAGGGCGGCCTCGGGTGCGGCGTCCCGCGCCGGCCCTCAATCGAGGCCATCAGCGCCGTCTCCTCGCCGCAGACGTACGCCCCGGCCCCGATCCGCAGGTCGATCCGGAAGTTGAACGGCGAGTCGAAGATCCCGCTCCCCAGCACGCCGAGCCGGCGCGCCTGGTCGATCGCGAGCCGGAGCCGCCGGATCGTCAGCGGATGCTCGCCCCGGAGGTAGACGTAACCCTGATCGGCACCGACCGCGTAGCCGGCGATCGCCATCCCTTCCAGGACGCGCTGGGGGTCGCTCTCCAGGACGCTCCGATCCATGAAGGCGCCCGGGTCGCCCTCGTCGGCGTTACAGACGACGAACTTCCGGCCGGGCGGCATCTTGGCGACGGTCGCCCACTTGAGCCCGGTCGGATATCCCGCGCCCCCTCGGCCTCGGATCCCGCTCCGCGTGATCGCCTCGACGACCTGCTGGGGCGTCATCTCGCGGAGGACGCGGCGCAACTGGCCGTAGCCGCCGGCGGCCAGATACGACGCGATCCGCTCGGGCTCGACGGCCCCGCTGTTCTCCAGGACGATCGGGAGCTGCCGGGCGAAGAACGGCTCGGAGAGGTCGCCGACCCGCGCCTCGGCCGTCCCGCCGCCGATCGCGCCGACAATCGAATCGGCCTGGTCGACGCCCACGCGCTCGTACAGGACGCCCTCGGGCTCGACCTTCACCAGCGGCCCCTCGGAGCAGAGCCGCAGACAGCCGACCTCGCGGACGTCGACGCGATCGCCGAGCCCGGCCCCCTCGGCCGCAGCGCGGAGCCGGCCCGCGACCTCGCGCGACCGCGAGGCCAGGCAGGCCGACGCCGTGCAGACCCGGACCTGCACCGGCCGGCGCTCCGACCGCTCGGCCTCCACGATCGACCGAAGCTCATTCTGATCCATGATGATCCCACTTCCGGATGCGATCGAGGGTCGAGTCCTCCGTCTGCCCGCCCTCGACGTTGCCGTCGAAGACAACCACCGGGGCGATCCCACAGGCCCCGACACAACGCGCTACCTCGAGCGTGATCCGGCCGTCCGGAGTGGTCTGGCCGGGCAAGGCGCCGGACTCGGCCTCGATCGCCGCGAGCAGGCGGTCGACGCCACGGACGTAGCAGGCCGTCCCGGTGCAAACGACGCAGGTATGCTCGCCACGCGGCGCCAGCGTGAACAGATGATAGAACGTCGCCACTCCGTAGACCCGGCTCGACGGCAGCTTCAGCCCGTGAGCGATGTAGTGGAGCAGGTCGGTGCGCAGGTAGCCGAAATGCTCCTGCGCCGCGTGCAGGACCTCGATCAGGGCGTCCTGCTCGAACGCGTGCTTCTGCATCGCCTCGTCGATCCGGGCGAAGCGCTCGTCGCCGCTGGGGTGCGTGCCGGGGCTCGCCTCATCCTGGCCGACCGCCGTCGTCGGGGCGTTCACGATCCGAGGCCCTCCGTGCGGGTCCGATCCCCGACGGGCTCCGGGGTATGCGTGTCAGTATAGCCGACCGCGGCCCCGACGCAAGAATCGTGTCCGGTCTCCGGCCCGACCGGCAATCACCATAACGTGGGGCGAGGCTGAGTGTGCGATTCCGATCCGGCCCTTGCCGCCTTTGAAGACCTTACGGACGACCGATCGGCCGAGAGGGCCGGCGCGGGGACGATCTCCGTGCGTTCCGCGCCTCCGGCCGCGAACCCCGAGGAAACTCCGATGATTCGATGGAACTCGTCCCGATCCGGCCGCCGGATCTCGCGCCATCTCCGCCCAACGACGGAATCCCTGGAAGGCCGGCTGGCCCTGTCGACCGCGTTCATCACTGTGACGTCCGCCTCCGACACCCCCTCATCCGACGTCCCGGCCCAGGTCGCGACCCCTGGTGGCTTCACCGGCTCGGCCGATGTCATCTCGCTCCGCCAGGCAATCCAGCTCGCCGATGCGGTCCCATCGGGTACGTCGGTCCAGATTGACTTCAACATACCGGCCGGTGGTGCCTCGCCGACCCTCGAACCGACCTCGCCGCTCCCAACGATCACCCGGCCGGTTACGATCGACGGACTCAGTCAGTCCCAGACCATGGGCCTGGAGGGTATCGAGCCCGTCCTGCTCGACGGCGTTTCTGCCCCGGGCGCCGATGGGCTCGTCTTCTCCTCGGGTGCCTCGGGGAGCGTGGTCGAGGGGCTGGGCGTGACCAATTTCGGCGGAGTCGGGCTGCACTTCGAGGGCGCCTCGAACGTCCAGGTGGTCAACGACGCGGTCGGATTCGCCTACAACGCGCAGTTGGACACCATCCACATCGCCCCCAATTGGTACGGTGTCGAGTTCGACGGCGGCTCGGGCGAGACGATCAACAACGATGTCATTTCGGGCAATACGATCGATGGCCTGAGGCTCATCGGCACCTCGAACAGCACGGTTGAGAACACGTCGATCGGCTCGATCGACGCGGCGGGCTTCGGGTACGACTCGTCCGGCTGGTCCGTCGGCAACGGCGGCGAGGACCACTACGGGAGCGGTCTCTACATCGACAACGGGTCGTATAACACCGTGACCAACGACATCATCGCGAACAACGGGACCTACGGCATCCTGATCTCCGGGCCATCTTCCCTCGGCAACCAGGTCACCAATAGCAAGATCGGCACCGACCCGACCGGTTACCTGGCCCAGCCCAACATGACCGGGCTGGAGATCAACGGGGGAGCCAGCTACAACGTCGCCTCGAACAACGTCATCTCGGGGAATAGCTGGGACGGCGTCGAGATCTCGGGCTCGGGGACGATCGAGGATGAGCTGATCGGCAACGCCATCGGCATGAGCGCCGACCTGACCACCCAGATCGCCAACTGGAACGGCATCCAGATCGACAACAACGCCGCGTATGCCTTCGTGTACAACAACACGATCTCGGGTAACTCCTCCGATGGTGTTTTCCTCGCCCAGACGCAATACGACGACCTCGAGGAGAACCAGGTCGGCCTGGGCATCTACGGGACCCCGGCGGGGAACGGGAACTACGGGATTATTCTGGTCGACGGCTCGGTCGACAACACCATTTACAACAACAACATCCAGTACAACGGATGGGAAGGGCTCATCACGGTGAATGCCTGGTGGGACAACAGTTTCTATTACAACAACGTCGTGAACAACGGGGGCAGCAACCTGCACCTCGGTTGATCGCGAGGGACGTGTCCTCGGAGCCGCGATCCACGCCAGCCGGGGCCGGCTCCGACAAAGGGCCATCCGCATCCGACACGCGAATCCACCCCGGTATGACGCCGGCGAATAAGAAGCTCAAGTAGGTCAGGCTTTCCAGCCTGACCTTTTCGAGCGGGTCAGGCTGGAAAGCCTGACCTACTTTCTTGCCGACGTAATAAAAGGGAGCTCCAGTTCCCGACCCGCTCGAAGCATAGGGTGCCGCGAGGAATCGCCGGCTGGAGCCGGCTCCGACAAGGGAAATGCGAAGCGAAGATCGCCGGCTCCTGCAGACGATCACCCTCGGCCGACACTCCCCACCGTCTCGAGACCCTGGGCCTGGCGTCCCCCACCTCACCCCAGGCCGATCTGCTTGCCACCCCGAGCGATCAGGTACGTCGCCGTGCTTCCGAGGACCGCCGGCCCGACCGTGAGCTGGCCACCGTTGGGGAATTTCGGGGCGCCGGCCAGTTCGACGATCACCGAATCGGTCGCGGGCTGGACCATCACGGCGAGTATCGCGACCGGGCGCAGGACGCGGACCCGCCGATGCCCGACCCTGCGCATCACGAACATAGCGACCTGATAATTCGAGAGGTCGGAGACGGCCGACGCCGAGGAAACGCCCTGGAATTGAAGTGTGAACCCGGAGAGCGTCG
>DAHZZC010000957.1 GCA_027435495.1 Planctomycetales bacterium | reverse complement strand
CCCCATGAGGCGACCCCGATTCCACTCTCAATCCACGTCGATTCGCGTTCGATCGTTCAAACTCGATCCGATCCCATGCGACCCAGCTACACGCCCTCGGGCACGAATGTCCCGCGCCTATCAGCTATGACGGCTTGCTTGTGTTCAAGCAGGCATCAATCAGGTGGACTTGCGATCTATTGAATGCATTCCCCGCCCTGGCGTACATCCATGCGTGTGATCGGCGGCTCGGGGGAGGGCCGATCCAACCATATGGGGATGGAATAGAAGATGCAGTATACTCAGCGGCCGAGGAGAAGCAAGGGAATAAAGGAGGGTGATGTCGATTTTGTGCCGCGGGGGGGATGGCCGGGTGTGAGGGGTCCTGGATCAGGACGCCTGGGAGATGACGGGGGCGTGGGTCTCGGAGTGCCAGTCGAAGGGGATGCGTTCGTCGCGGGTCTGGAGTTTGATGGTGAGTCCTCGGGTGCGGAAGTTCTCGCGGACGATGAGGATGGCGTCCTGAGCGGTGAGGACGTCGGGGTAGCTGAGCCAGCCGACGAACCGGCCGTCCTCGATTCGCGACCGGGCCATGACGACCGAACGCTTCTCGCGGAGTTCCTCGAAGAGGTCGATGAGAGCGCGGAGCGTTTCGGCCGTGCCGGGTGAGCCCGACGCCTGGTCGACGGCCTCGGCCTCGGGCCACGAGAGGACCATGCAGACGCTCAGGGTCGCGTCGTCGGCATCGCTCTCGGCGAGAATCCGGGCGGGCCCGTCCTTCTCGAACCGGGTCCAGATCAGTTCGACGTCGACCGACCGGAGTCGAGACGGATCGATGGGCGTGTCCTCAGCGCCGACCGGGGCCTCGGGTTCGGCCGGGTCGGATTCGGTCTCGGCCGCTGTCGCCGTGGTTGTTGTGGAGGAGGTTCCGGCCGCGGCCCAGGCGCGACGATCGGCCCACGGTCCGGCCCCGTTGGTCGCGGCGGTCGCCCAGGGTGCCGAGGCGGCGGGCGAGACGCGCCCCGATGACGAGGCCATCTCGGTGGTCGTCTTCAGAACCTCGTAGGCGCGCGCCACCATCCGAAAAGCCCAGTCGTCCCCGCCTCGGTCGGGATGATGCTTCTTCGACTTCGCCCGATAAGCCTCGTGGATCTCCTCCAGCGTGGCCCCAGCACCGACCCCGAGTATCGTCCGTGGATCCAGCGAGAACGCGTGAAAGCCCATGACGGTCCGCCTGTCTGAATGTCTCTCGTTCGTCGACGCGTCCAGGCGACGACCGCCTTACCCTCGCGATCGCCGAGTCCCTGCCCAGTGCTCTTCGCCGCCGACGTGGTTTCTTTCCGACTCCCTTCGCAAATCTCTTGCCAATCCCTTTGCCCGCTCCGTCCAGCCGTCGCCGATTCGCGCCCTCGTCGCGGAAGCGCACCTCATTTCTAAAAAAACAGGCCCGATTTGCCTTTTGCTCGATTTCAGGCATACTATAGAGATGGAAACCTGTATAAAAAAGCCTCTTTGGCAATTAGGCGGATGGTGATGGTTTGGCCGTGCGGCCGGGTTGGGGGTATTGGATCGAATCCCTGGCCCGGTCGCTCGATCGGACCTTGTCGGGAATGGTGGCTATCGGCGGGCTCTCGGGACCTCGCAAATCGCGCGAACGAACCCACCGCGGGCTCTCGTGACCCTCGATTTGAGCAAACGAAGCCACGATTATGGGGAATAGTTCGTGCGAACCGATTCGATGGTTTGTCGGATAAATGCAAAATAGATCGGACTTGTGGATTGTTGTGGCGAGGCGGGGCCGGGTTGGCAGAATACGGAAAATCGGCTCTTTCGGAACAGGAGATTGATTCCTTGCTCGGTTGCCGACACGGCTTTTTTGATCGCACATGGATGACATTCGCGTCGTCGGGCGAGTCTCAGTCGGTCCGGTTGCATCGGGTCCGGACGACGATCAGGGCGAGACCTCGGCGGGCGAGGCCGTCGCGGAAGACCTTGGGCAGGCGATCGCCGAGGTCATCCGGGCCAACGGTCACGGCGCGATCCACGCCGAT
>DAHZZC010000956.1 GCA_027435495.1 Planctomycetales bacterium | reverse complement strand
GAGCGACCGGCGAGAAGTTGCTCCCTGAAACGATGGGCTCGGGCGCGGCCTTCTTCGATTACGACCGCGACGGCGACCCCGACCTGTTCCTTGTCAACTCGTCGGCCTGGCCCGGCGAGAAGGTCGAGCCCATGCCGGCTCAGGCCCTCTATCGGAACGACGGCAAGGGACACTTCGAGGACGTCACGAAGGCCGCCGGCCTCGACCGGACCTTCTATGGCCAGGGCGTCGCCATCGGCGATTACGACAACGACGGCGACGACGACCTCTTCGTCACGGCCGTCGGCGGCGGACGCCTCTTCCGCAACGACGGGAAGGGGCATTTCGACGACGTGACCCGCGATGCCAACGCGGCCGGCCCGAATGCCTGGCTCACCGGCGCCGCCTTTCTCGACATCGAGAACGACGGCGATCTGGATCTCTTCATCGCCAGCTACATCACCTGGTCGCCGGAGATTGACAAGGTGCAGGGCTTCCAGCTCACGGGGGTTGGCCGGGCATATGGCCCTCCGGCCTCGTTCCGCGGCTCGCTCTGCACGCTCCTCCGGAACGACGGGGGACGCTTCGTGGATATCAGCGACTCCTCGGGCGTGCAGGTTCGGACACCGGATCTACAGGTTCCGGTCGGTAAGTCGCTGGGCGTCGCGCCTTATGATGTCGATGGCGACGGTCTTGTCGATATTGCCGTCGCCAACGACACGGTCCAGAATTTCTTCTTCCACAACCGGGGCGGCGGGAAGTTCGAGGAGACGGCGCTCCTCTGCGGGGTTGCGTTCGACTCAAACGGCTCACCCCGCGGTGGAATGGGCGTGGACTGGGGCGCGTTCCTCAACGACGAGCACCTCGGCCTGGCTGTCGGCAATTTCGCTAACGAGATGACCGCGCTTTACGTCTGCGATCAGCCGGAGTCGATGGTTTTCTCCGATCTCGCCAACGTCTACGGCCTCGGCGCCCCGACGCAACCTCCACTGAAGTTCGGGCTTTTCTTCTTCGACTACGATCTCGACGGCCGGCTCGACCTCCTCTCGGCAAACGGACATCTCGAACCGGAGATCTCGCGCGTTCAGGCCAGCGAGCATTACGAGCAGCCGGTCCAGTTGTTCTGGAACACGGGACGGCCTGGGCGTACGCTCTTCACGATGGTCGGCCCCGAGCAGGCGGGTCCCGACCTGTTCCGTCCGATCGTCGGCCGGGGCTGCACGTACGCCGACATGGATAACGACGGTGATCTGGATGTCCTGGTCACCGTCAATAATGGGCCGCCTCATCTCTTCCGAAACGAGGGGGGCAATCGGAACCACTGGCTTCGGCTGGTCCTCATCGGAGACGGCAAGAAGTCAAACCGCGACGCCATCGGCGCGAAGGTCGAGTTGAAGGCTGGCGAACTCACCTGCCATCGCCAACTCTTCCCCTCCAAGAGTTACCTGTCCTCCGTCGAGTTTCCGCTCACGTTCGGTCTCGGATCGTCGTCAAGGGTCGATGAATTGACGATTCGATGGCCGTCGGGCAAGGAGACGAAACGATCGAACCTGGAGTCGGACCAGGTGGTTCGGATCGAGGAGGATCCGGCCGCGCCTTGAGCCTTCCCCCTCGGGTTACAACCATTTTCTCTTTCGGGCGTAGAATGGAAGTGGAGGTCAAGATGATTCCGGCCTCCACTTCCCTTGCCTCGCCTTGACGCCGCGGCGATGGTGCCAGAACCGAGAAGACGACCCGCGGGGGCCGCGATCGGCGTCCGCGCCCTGGGAATTTTATGGAGCAAGTCCGGTCCCCAACCGTGTCGATGAAGAAGAAATCGTGATGCGAGAGGCCCCCGCCTTCGCATCCGCCCGTGACACGGAGGACCCTTCGATCAGGTGACGGTCGTGCGATCGATCAGGCCCCGGGATCGGCCGAGTATCCGGTAAGCGTCACGATGCCATGAGGCATCGTCGGCGGGAGTGGCGTTGACCGGAGTCAACGACTTTCCGCCCCCCATTTGCCAGCCGCCGGTCCCGGGCGCACAATCTTGTTAAACACTCGTAAAGCGGGTGTCCAGCGGGAAGGAAGGGCTAACGGTATGTTGAGCCTCTTCGGACCGGCGCGAGATGGCTACTGCGATGGCGTGTCGCGGCGCGACTTCCTGAAGGTCGGGGGACTGGCCCTGGGCGGCCTGTCTTTCTCGGGACTGTTGCAGGCCGAGAGCCAGGCGGGCCTCCATCGCTCCCACAAGGCGGTGATCATGGTCTTCCTGGCAGGGGGACCGCCCCACCAGGACATGTTCGACATGAAGCCCGATGCGCCGGAAGGCATCCGGGGTGAGTTCCGCCCGATCCCTACCTGCGTACCGGGGATCCAGATCTGCGAGCACATGCCACGGCTCGCGGGGATGATGGACCGGTTCGCGATCGTCCGCTCAATCGTGGGAGCTGGTCCGGATCATTCGGCCGGCCAGTGCCTGACCGGCTACAAGGACCTCGTGAGCAAGGCCCAGGGCGGGCGGCCCAGCCTCGGCGCGCTGGTTTCGCAGTTGAAGGGCCCGGTGCATCCGGATGTCCCGGTCTTCGTCGGTCTCTCGCCCCGGACCGGTGAGCCCCGATGGGGGAATCCCGGCGATCCCGGTTACCTTGGGTTGGCCCACGCTCCCTTCACACCCTTCCGATCCGAGTCCAGGACGAGCCAATCTAACGGCGCCGGTGGCGGAGCAAACCTCGACGCCGCCGCTCTCGACGCCACTCGGCTGGCGGGCCGCCGATCGCTCCTGGCCCAACTCGACGGATTCCGACGCGCCTTCGACAACGATGACGCCGTCC